>JAGLSB010000289.1 GCA_023135955.1 Bacteroidales bacterium
GGCCGTAAAAGTAATATTTAATGATTCTTTAACAGGATTGGGGTATATCGACAAATTGCTTTCGGGATCACTGTTTTTAAAGAAAGATATTCCGGATACAGGATCGGCATTGAATGCTCCTATAGATGGTATATCATTTGCCAGGTTTACTGCATTGCCATAAAGGTCAAATTCCGGGATCATTTTTACATCTTTGAAAATTCCCTTCCCTGCATTTGGGAACACCGGTTCTACAAATGTTTTACCGGCTCCTATTGCCGGGCTCCCCTGGATAAGCTTATAAGATTCTGTATCCAGGCCTCCAGGTGAGGCATACCCCGGATCTCCATAAACCGGGGAGGTATCCATATTTGTAAATTCATTACTGATATTGCCAAAGTACAAATTGTTAGAGATATCCAGGGTGCTTCCATCCGAGATGTCAAATTTTACTTCTTCACCAATTGCCGACAGACCATCGGCATAGAAGATATTGTTGTAGACATATGTATTATTAGAGATAATAGTTATATCAGGTGTAATATTTTCATTAATGTAAGCCGAGTTATTATAAATATAATTTTCATCCGATTTGATCCTGTTACCGGTTCCCGCAAAATCGGACAACCACAGGGTTTTTCCATTATCCCGGAATCCGTCATTAACACTGACATTAAAACGATAAACGGAATTCTTATTATTACCCAGGATCTCTACAAAACCCCCTTCGCTGTCTTCACTATAATTGTACTGAAATATTACATTTTCATTACCAAAATCTATATGCATACTATAAGAGTCGGCATACCCCCTGACGTGGTAGGTTTTATTGTATTGTGCAACTATATTTCTACAGTTCCAGAACCATGCAGCGCTTCCGCGATTAACCATCCTGGGATCCATTCCTGAGCCGGGGGAGTCGAAAATATTGTTTTCGACCAGGCAGTTATATGATCTCCCGGGAGTAATGCAGGATCCTCCGGTATGTGAAAAATGATTATTTCTGAAAACAAGGTTCATATTCCTGTTCAGTGAATCATTTCCAACCCCTGTATCGCCGCCTGCATGGGCAGTATGTATCCCGTACCTTGTTGTCCTGGCAAAATAACAACTATCGACAAGAACATCCTTAATGTGCTTTTCCTTTCCGGCCTCCGTATTTCTTTCCGATCTGAATTTTATTCCGGCAACGTCCACGGCGTTAAACTCCATTCCCTCAACATCTATTGCAAAGATATCCCTAATGGTCAGATGCTTAAAAACCAGGTGATTCATAATTTCATTTCCATCATTGTGTACATAGATACCATAGGCCTTTTCGTTATCAATACCCTCTCTTGGCACTTCTCTGTCGTTGGTAATTTCCAGGTTCAGTACTTCAATATAATCATTGTTATTTATCAGTATTGCAGACTGGTGGTCACCTCCAACAGCACCTGCGCCATTAATAACTGGCTTATCGCCATCTCCATAGCTGCTTATAACGATGGCGGAGTCGGTTTTTCCTGATCCGTTAACCACCAATTTCCCTATAAAGTTATCGCCTGCCTTGAACAATATGCTATCGGCCGGGCCCAGCGGGATCTGGTTAATCTTTTCAAGTGTCTTAAAAGGAGTAAGCTTACTTAAGCCGTCATTGGTATTATCGCCATCAGCATCGCTTACAAAATATGTTTTGGGTACATGGACATAGAGTGGGTTGAATATTCTTATAATATCGATGAAAGGCCCGTCTACTCCGGGTATTACTTTTAGCTCAACACTGTTTAACCCTGCCAGGAATTCAACATCGACACTAAGTTTTGCTGCCGGCCCTTTATAACACCAGTTAGCAGGCGGAAATATTAATTCACCCATACTAACTTCATTAACCAGAAGCTCCAATTTTGTTTCGGCAGTCTGAAAATAATCTATGACCATCTCATATGTTTTCGGCGTAACTACCTGAATATCATTAAATAATATTGAATTACCTTCAACATTAAGCATCTTGACAAAATCTCCTCCGGATGCATATTCACAACCGGCTTTTATCTCAACCGTTCCTGACATTATCGCACTTTCCCCTTCCCTGGCCCAGATAATTGATGGTTGCAGGGGTGGTTCCATCAGGCCATATGCAATTAATATGTTTTCACAAGTAGTCATGTCGGTAGCATCGTCTCCGCATTGCCTGTTGGAAATTTCATCTCCAATCCACGCCGGATTCGCAAGCTCCTCTTCCCAGAACGAATATTTTTGCAGAAGATCAGCTGCAATTTCCTCATCAGGGCTCTCATAAATATTTGTTGTTTCACCTATGTCAACGGCCAGATTGAAAAGCATGGTATCATTATCAAGGTAACCGGGATCATTATGCTTTACGACCAGCTTGTAATTATCTTTCTGAACAACGTCCCATACCAGGAATTTCCTCCAGTACAGATAATCATGGGCCTCCAGGCTGGTATCATTAATCACCGGAAGAAGGTCAACACCGTCAGTTTCCATCTCTGGTGTAATATCCCCTCCTGCAGCCTTTACAATTGTAGGCAGAATATCGAGTGAGATCACCGCTTTGTTGTAAGTATTCCCTGCCGGTATGTTCCCCGGCCAAACCATGAAAAACGGAACCCTAAGGCCTCCCTCGTTATATGTTGACTTTCCTCCGCGAAGTATTCCATTGTCGGTAACAGATCCGGGGTTGGGGCCTCCGTTATCATTTATGAAGAACAGCAGGGTGTTGTCGTAAACTCCCTTTGCCTTCAGGCTGTCGATAAGCTTACTCACATTATTATCGAGGCTGTATGTCATTGCAGCATAATTCTGTCTTGTAGTGCTACATGCATTCCCGTCAAAGCCAATACAGTTACCGGCAAAGTGGTCAAAGTCTTCTGTTTTAGACTCGTAAGGCCCGTGAACCGCTGTATAGGAAAGATAGGTAAAAAAGGGTATACCCTGGTCTACCTGTTGTCCGATCCAGTCAATTACATCTGTTGTAAGAACATCGGTCACATAACCTTCGGTAAGGTCATCAATGACAAAATTTCTCATCAGTTTTTTGCCATCAGGCAAATCGCTTGTATGAAAATACGGCCGGGATCCGTCGAGTAGGCCATAGAAATAATCATAGCCCCTGTTATTGGGATGGTGGTGATCTTTCGCCCCAAGATGCCATTTACCAATAGCTGCTGTTGCGTATCCAAGATCTTTCAGATAATCGGCAATTGTTACTTCAGTAGTATCCATGCCCACATCGTCAAGGGTGTAACCCGGGGCGGCATGATATTGTACAATATTATAATCGAAACCAAAACGATTCTGATACCTGCCGGTCATTAGCCCGGCACGTGAGGGTGCACAAACAGAATTGGTAACATAAGCCTGTGTAAATATGGTTCCTTCGCTTTTAAGTTGATCAATGTGGGGTGTTTCCATTACTGTCGATCCCTGAAATCCCCAGTCGGCATACCCGGCATCGTCGGTAATTATTACAATTACATTAGGTTTCTGAGCCCTGAGGTGTAATTGAATAACCAAAACCAGTATTACAGTAAATAATATATTCTTACTTTTCTTAATCATTTTGATAATCTTTTTAATTTTTATCCATCTCTATTGCACCAATATCCGGCAAGCCTTTAATTTCATTTCCCAAAATATCATATTTGGGATTCAACCCAATAAATAAACCTATATTATCTCCGGGAATCTTTTGAATTACAATTCCTTTATCTTTTATAAGATCAGTGTTCCCGCTTATATAATCTTCAATTTCCTTACCGCCAGGATTAACAAACCCGGGATTGCCAAAAAGGGGTTCGTCATCGTGTATTATTACTTCATCCGGCCAGTTTCCGGGTGCCAGGAAAAGATTATTCTTGAAAACAATATTTTCGACCCTTGATTCACCTTCTTTTTCGGGTTTATACTGGTCGCCCAAAACAGCCTTACTTTCTCCTTCGATATAAAAAATATTATTTGCGATAAGAACTCCTTCGGAGGCCTTGTCAACGGCAACTTTTGCAACTATATCATTTTTAACATAAATGGTGTTATTATAAAAATAGCTGTTAAAAGGTCCGTTTCTTTTCCTGTCCTTTCCAACAAAACCACTTAACCAGAATATTTTCCCTTCCTGAAAGGCACCGTTTTTATTTTTGACCCTGTGGCCGTCATTAATACTTACATTATACCTGTATGCACAATTATGATTGTTCCCTAATATTTCGCAGAATCCCCCGGCATTATTTTCACTAAGATTGTATTGTACTATTACATTTGTACAATTAAAGTCGATATGACATCCGGCCGAATCGCCCGGCCCGTTAGCATTGCGGAAACTGTTATTCTCAATTATCACATCGGTACAGCTCCAGGTCCATAACCCGCTTCCGCGGCTCCATTTTCTTGAATCGCCCTCATGGCCAGAATAATTTACTTTATTATTGTTCACATGCGCCCCGGTAACCCCGCTCATCTGTATACCCGGCCCTCCTGTCTCAAAAACATTATTATTGTAAATTTTAACATTTTTTATCGATCTATTCCGGGCTGTGAACTTAATTCCTGTATGGGCAACATTACTAACCCTGCATGACTCTATCTTAACTCCGTCTATTAGTGCACCGTCAACATAATTAATAAATCTGATACCCCAGCCGTAATTTTGTGTTCCATTTGCAGACCTGACCTCATCTTTACCTCTGTTGAAGCCCGGATCTTCAAAAAACACATCCTTTATCGCGATATTCTTAAGAACAATATTTTCATAATTTCCTTTACGTGTTGGAGCCACCAGGATCCCGCACCTCATATCCTGCCTTTTTTCTTCCTTTACGCCACCACCGTTAGCTGTTATCAAGATATTTTTGACAACTATATTGCTACAATTCTGCAATAGTATTCCGTTTCTGTAACCGGCTGCATCGATGTGGGCATTTTCACCCTGATTATAATAAGCAGAAACAATAACAGGATTATTCTCGGTGCCACTAATATCTTTAAGCACAAGTGATCCTTCATGCGTCATTCCCCCGGCTAATAAAAGCTTATCTCCGGGAAGAAGTTTTAACATTCCTGCCCTTTCAAGGCTTTTAATAGCATTTTCTTTGCTCAGCCCTTTTTTCAGGTCATCGCCATCTACAGGATTTATATAATAAGTGGCTGCGTTAAGAGGGAGCATAAACGATAATACTGCAATAATAATTAATGCTAACTTACTGGCTGTTTTCATAATTTCAGTTATTTATAATAGTTCCTTTTTTAAGCAATGGTTCACCAAACAATTCCATTTGTCTGTATAATTCTTCTTCAAGCCTATTGAGGGGGTGCTGACCGGAGATGCTGCATACCAGTTTGTACACAAAACTCCTTCCTCAGCGAGCCTGTCAATGTTTGGGGTTTCAACTATGCTTTCCCTCCCCCACATAAAAGCCTGTTTGTCGTCTAAAATATCCCTGTAACATCCAAGGGTTCTGAAATTGTGTTCATCGGTATGAATAATCAACAGGTTAGGCTGTTGTGAACCATTTTCAGCTTCCTGGCTTAAACCAGCCTGGCAGGCAAGCAATGGGATTGTAACGGAATAAAGCAATTTAGAAGGCATATTAGTATAATTTTAAACAAAAATAGCCAATTATCGGGGAGTAGTAAAGGTATAAATCAATCAATAATCAGGTAATATTACTGCATGGTTTTAGGGGAGTCTTCCTTGAACTGCTTCCTGTAATTAGCCGGGGTTGTGCCAAATTCAGTTTTAAAATTCTCTCTGAACTGTTTAACACTATTATACCCTACCTGCTCAATTATTTCTGAAACTGCAAGGTCTGAATCGCGTAATAGTTGTGCTGCTCTTTTGAACCTTATTGATCGAATAAATTTTCCCGGTGACTGACCGCAAATAGCTTTCATTTTCCTGTATAGGGTGGAGGAGCTCATTGCCATATGATCTGCCATCAGCTCAAGATTAAGTTCATCATTCTCGATATTTTGTTCAATTACCTTAATGGCTGATTTAATTATCTTTTCGTCATAATGCGTTATTTCCTTATCCTCAGGATTGAGGGTTACTTTACGACTGTATTTATTTACGAGTTCCTTCCTGCTGCTAATTATCTGCCTTATTTTTTCAAGAATAAAGTCCGGGCTGAAGGGTTTTACAAGGTAATAATCGGCTCCTTTACGTGCCCCAAAGATCATATCGGAATGGGTGTCTTTGGCTGTAAGCATCACAAAAGGAATATGTGAAAGCTGGCTATGGGATTTTATTTTTTCACACAATTCGTAACCATCCATTTCAGGCATCATTACATCCGAAATAATTACATCGGGTAAAACATCAAGTGCTTTATCAAATCCTTGCTTCCCGTTTTCGGCCAACGACACCCTGTAATAATCGGAAAGAAGTCCGGAAAGATAATCCCTGATATCCTTATTGTCGTCAATAACAAGAATCTTCGCCCCTTTCGTACCCATGTGCCTGAAAGTTTCCTTTCTTTCAGGTTCATCATCATTTTCTAAAACAAAATCTTCAATGAGGGCCTCCAGAGCCGATCCGGTAGATATTTCATTATCTGAAAAATGATCCCTTCCTTTTTTAAGCCGTATTTCAAATTTTGTTAAACCATCAGGGGTGCTTTCCACTATAATTTCACCCTTATGCATTTCAATGTAATTCTTTACAAGTGCCAGCCCAATCCCTGAACTTTCGAGATAGCTGGAAGAAGAAACCTGGTAAAATCTTTCAAAAATATTATCAATATCCTTTGATGGAATTCCTTTACCATCGTTTATAAAAAGCATTATTATTTCAGTGTCGGTTTCTTCAACACGGATCTTGACAAAACCGGGGTCGCCACAATATTTTATTGCATTGTTAATAAGGTTATTAACAGTAACACTCAGCTTCCTTGCATCGAAATATACAGATGCTTTTTTTACAGAAAATTCAGTGATTAAATCTATACCTTTATGAGAAGCAAGGTCTTTAAAGGGCTTAATAATATCTTTAATGAAGCTAATGATGTCCTGATCTGCCACTTCAATTCTCACTTTACCTACCTCCACCTTTCTGAACTCAATTAATTGATTTATGAGCTTCATTAAACGGTTAGCATTATTTTTTACAAGTCCCAGTTTTTTTATTGCACCTCTGCTAATTTCCTTATTCTCATTTTTCAACAAATCATTCAGCGGGGCTAATATCATTGAAAGCGGTGTTCTTAATTCATGTGAAATATTTGTAAAAAAACGCAATTTATACTCGTTTATCTGCTTTTCCTGCTGAAGCTGAACATGCTCCATTTTAACCAGATTTTTCAATCTTTCCTGTTTGAGGCTGGTTTGTATTATCAGTATTATTATTAATAGAATGAAAAGAATATAGGCTACAAAAGCATATCCCCTTTTCCAGGGTGAAGGAAGCACCTTAATATTTAGCTGTCGGGAATTCTGATTCCACAGCCCGTTAGAATTTGATCCTTTAATATATAAGGTATAATCGCCCGGTTTAAGGTTCTGATAAGACACCATTCTCCTGTTTCCCAGATATTCCCAGCCAGCTTCATCTCCTTTTCTTTGAAGCTTGTATTGATATTGGTTTCTGCCGGGTGATTTATAATCCAGTGCAGCGAACTCAATTGATATTTCTTTATGCTTGTGATTAAGTACAATATCCTGAATTTCATTAACCGACACAGGAAGAATGCCTTCCGGGTCCACCTCAACCTCCCTGTTCATTACCTTGAAACTAGTTATGGCGAGAGGAGGAGTGTTGAAGTCATATATAAGTTCATCTGGCCTGAAGTGGGTAAATCCTGAAAACCCACCAAAATAAAGGGTGCCATCATTACTCATGAACCCTGCTGACTCAGAAAAATTATAGTCGCCGGTACCATCACCTGATTCAAAATTGTAAATGCTGTTATCTTTTATGTCAAACCGGCTGATTCCCGCATTCGAAGTAAACCATATATCCCCATCCTTATCTTCAAGAATATTACTTATATAATCATCGGGCAATCCGTCTTCATTTGTAAATTCAATTAGTGAATAGTTCAGGTCTGAAGAGGCGACTATTTTGCTTATCCCACATGGGGTGCCTAACCAAATATTATTTTTTGAATCCAGGTGTGAACACAAAACAATATTACAAAGTGGCTTTTCGGAACCAGAAAGAAGATCCTGAAGAGGTTTAAAAATTTCAAGCTCCCTGTCATACATGTACACACCATTATATGTTCCTGCCCATAAATTTTGCTTATTGTCCAAAATAATAGAAGTAATCCTGTTGCTGTTTATGCCTCCTGTTTCTTCACCCGAATTAAACATCCTGGAAAAGCTGTAATCATCCCCTTTTCGCTTAAAAAGTGCCAGGCCCCTTTGCTGGGTTGCCACCCATAATTCATCGCCTGTTTGCTGAACATCAAGCACTTTCATTATTCGTGGAAGATCTGGGTTCATAACAAGTGGCACAGGGGAAAGCTCTTTTTCTCCCAAATTGTTTTCAGTTAAAAAAAACAAACCTTCTTCCATACCAACCCAGGTTTGCCCTTCTATAGTTTCGCCAATTGAATAAATATTCTGTTTGGCAAACTGTCCGGACATTCCTTTAATGCCTATACGCCTGAATCTTTCATAATCATCGCTATAAATCAGTCCCTGTTCTCTTGTTCCGGCAACCAGAGCACCGTTATCCTCCCGGATTATTGATGTTATATGATATTTTTCGCCATTATTAAATGAATTAACTGTATTAAACCCGCGGGTAGGGGATAATATCACAACTCCACCACCATCTGTTCCTACCCATATTAATCCCTGCTCGTCCTGGTACAAATCAAGTATGATGTCGTAATCAGAAACCTTTGAAAACCGAGGATCAGGATAAATATCTTTTTTGATGAACTCTTCCTTTTCCTGATCAAACACAAAAAGACCCGACCCCCAGGTACCTGCCCAGATTTTTCCACTATTATCGTACAATAATGAATATATGCGCGACATATTATCGGGCAACCAGAAATATTTATAACTATAATCCTGATAATTAAATCTTATAAGTGGCAATCCCCAGCCCGAAAACCATAACCATGGGTTATCGGGGTCGATAAGTATTTCTGTAATAGTGAAATTGTCAATTCCAAATGAAACAGAATTAAATTCTTCACCCGGTTTTTTAAACATGAGAGAATCAGCGATGCCAACCCAAACTGTACTATCGGGCGTCTGAACAATAGACTGGACATTCAGAGAACTAAACCATTGATGAGATTCACTGGTTCCGGGCTCATAACTTAGCAGGCCACCATAAAAACTGCCAATCCAGATATTACTGTCATAATCTTCCTTTATAACTACCACCCTGTTTGGCAGACCGGGAATCAGGGAGTCGCCATGCTCAAAAGTCTCACTTACCGGATCATATACGGAGATGCCGCCGGATTTAGTACCAATCCAGGCGTTCATGCTTTTATCAAAATATAAGCATTCAACAGAAGGATTTAAAATACTGGTTTGTGAATTGCGGTTGGGTTTAAATATCTTAAAGTTATAACTGTCGTACCTGTTTAGGCCTCCCCTTGTGCCAAACCACATGAAGCCATTTTTATCTTTCGCTATTGAAGTAACCTCATTCTGCGATAATCCCTCTTTAACGGTAATATAGCTTTTTATATAATCATCGGCCTGAGCAAATGAAAAGAAGGGTAATAGTATTATCGTCAGATATACAATTATGATAATTCTCCGTATCCTTCCAAAGCTATTCATGGTAGATTAATGTAGTTGCTACAAATATAGTAAATCTGCATAGAATATGTCAGAAATGGCAAAGTGTCAAAGTTTAATTAATTTTTGACTTTCAACTAATTCCCCGGTTTCCAAAAGAATTATGTACATACCTCCTCTGACGGCAGAAAGATCAAATTGTAAAGTTTCGGTTTCTATCTCTTCAAAATACCTGCTTTGTATTACCTGCCCGTTCAGAGTCAACAAGCTTATTTTTACTTCATCAAGAGGGTTATTTACCTTCAGGTATATAGAGTTGTCAACCAAGGGGTTGGGATATAAGGAAAATAATTTTGAAGACTCAGAAACAGGTGACATAATCCCTCCTGTTGCCGGTTGAAAATTAAATGCGCCTATGGAGGGAGAAACATCATCTTTCACAAGATTACCGAAAAAGTCATAGCCTCCATTATCAAATATTATTATCCCGTTTCCATGAGCCGGGCTGGTATCTTTAAGCTTATAACCGGCCGGATCGGTGCTTTCACCGGCATTTATAAACCCCGGGTCGGCTTTCACCGGATTATGATCGGGTGGTAAAAAGGTGTTCGGGCTGTAAAGGTTATGATTAATGCTGTTATTTGTGCTTCCGCCCATTTCGAAACCTGTAGGATCGATGGCGTAAAAAATGTTATTATAAATATATGTCACATTTGGCCATGCTTCCCAGTGGGTGGCTTCAATAAATTTCTTATCAACGGAAACCGGCTTAATCCATGAATAGATAGTGTTATTATATATTTTAGTATTAAATATATTCCCTGCAAGGTGAATGGATGGACAAAAATCTTCTCCTGAGCCCCATGTCCTGTACCCGTCATTTACGCTTATATTGTATCTGACTACAGTGTTGTCGTTATAACCCACGCTTCCTTTTGAACATATAAGAATAAATCCTCCTGCATTATCGTGGCTATAGTTATATTGAATTGTTGTACCGGAACAGTTCCAGTCTGAATCAAAGCCTTGTGCATCCCATCCTGCCTTGTGACCACTTACTTCATTGTACTGAATTGTTGTGTTCAATGAGTTCCATGGCCAGATGCCTGCAGCAGCATTTCCTCCCACATTAGGAAGGTCGTCGGTAAAGTCCCTGCAAACATTATATTCAACAAGCGAGCTGTCACATCCCAGCATAACAATTCCATCACCAGGAATACGTTCGATAAGGTTCTGCCTCACCTTAAGCCTCAGGCTGTAATATTCCTTCTTCTTCTGATATTGGGAAGCTGTATATGCACTTTTGCCCACAATGCCATTTCTTTCACAATCATAAATATGACAACCCTCAATAAGGGCATCCACAAAGCGGCTTGGAGTTTCACCTTCAATCCTCCAGACTATTCCACCACCACCACCATTACTTTTTATCGGGTCGCCATTCACATCATGAACATCCAGGTTTCTGACCGTAGTATTATAAACAGACCCTTCATTACTTGCCAGCAGCATCACCCCATACCTGCCTCCTTCCGGTGCCGGCCCTTTGTTTGTAATTTCAAAGTCGGAAAATTCGGTATAATCTGAATTCATTAGCCTTACGGTATAATCTTTTTCTCCATTACCGTTAATCCCTGGTTTTTGTCCTTCTCCAAAGCTGGTAAAAACTACCGGATAAGCTTCTACGCCGTTGGTCATGATCTCCAGTTGCCCCTCCCAGGTTTCTCCGGTTTTAAAAAGAACGGAATCGCCCGGATAGAATTCATGGCTGTTTACTTTGTCGAGGGACCTCCATGCTGTGCCAGGGGCAAGTCCGTCGTTTAGATCATCTCCCCCCGATGCATCCACATAATATGTATGCCTGTCCCTTAAATAAATAGTAAATATTTCTTCAGCCTTCACCGTGGTATCTGCATCTGTCACCACCTTAACCTTTACTGTACCTGCAGCCCCGGTTTTCATATACCCGGCATCGCTCAAGGTAGCTTCACCTGTAATATTTTCTATCGACCATTTTATTCTGCTGTCACAGATAACCTCCGGGCTGAATACTGCGTTAAGCTGAAACTGTTCGCCCAGTGGCAGGTCGTTTGAACCTATATCCGATTGTATATCAATTTCTTCAGGTACAGGCACTTCATTAACCACGGTAAGCGGGATTAAACTGACAATATTGGTCCCATCGTTCGATTCTGCCTTCACCTCGATGCTTCCCGGTGTTTCTCCCGTAACATCTCCATTCCCGTCAACAGAAGCAGATCCTGTACCATTGATAACCGTCCAGCTAAGACTTTGGTCGAGTGCAGTTTGCGGGATTACACTTGCGTTTATTTTGTAGGGAATTCCGGTAACAATCATGCCACAATCATCATTCGTTTCAAGATTTATTTCTGTTACTCCATCTCCTGTCTCAAACAATATGAAGTTGTCGCAATAAACATTTCCATATTCAACCACGTCTTTCCATAAGGACAAAGAAACTTCAGAGGGATTGCTTCCTGTCACAAAGTCAACACTATATTCTGTATAAACCGTATCAGTAACGCTATACCTCAGCTTATCCCCACTATCATTAAAATAACGGATAAGTAAGATGGCAGATTCTCCTTGTTGAGAAACTCTTGCCCACAATTTCAGGGTATATGATGTAAAGGGTTTCAAACTGATGATTTGTTGAACACTGCCAGTTGATCCTGCTTTAACAAGGGCAGAAAATTTCCCCTCAAATACAAATGCAGAGTCGGAGGTAATCCTGTTATTCCAATTATTCCAGTGAGTCAGGAGGCCATCTTCAAATCCGGGATTCTTAAGAAGGCTGTATGGCTGTTCTCCGTCAACGGGATTATCGAAGAATGGGTCTCCCATATCAATCAATCTCCTGAAGAGGCTTTTATAATAGGGTATAAATTCAGGCCTATCTGTGAAATTCGCAGCAATAAGCGGATTCATCTGATATTTATCATTCACATTATCATACAGATATCCTGTTTGACCTGAGAAGGTTTTTTCAACAACAAAAGTATGATCCGGGGTTCTGATTCCCCTCCATCCGTTTTTGAGCCAGCTACTATCGGGGCTGGAATCATAATCTCCCCGGTAGCTTGCCAGAAATACAGTGTCCTGCTCACTTATACTTACATCCAGAAAAGAGCTACTGAGGTCTGTACCGTTGTAATCGTTTCCCACTTCATTTCCGGAAAGAGCCAGAAGAGTCGGAAGAAAATCCATAGGGTTTACAAGGACCTCAGAGACGCCGGGTTTCATTTTTTCAGGATAGCTGACCACAAGCGGGACGTTTATGGATTCTTCGTACCATTGTGATTTGTTCATTTTTCCATGACTTGCCATCATTTCCCCGTGATCGGCGGTAAAAACGATGATTGTATTTTCGAACAAGCCTTCTTCCTTCAGGTAATTTACCAATTTTCCAAACTGGTCGTCCACTCCTGTTACCGAAGCAAAATAATCTTCGACCAGGGATTCAGCATTTTCGGCATCCCCTGTAAATGAAACATTTTTCCGGTTAAAAAAGATATCTGTCTCATTGTAAAATGAATTGTAATAATCCGGAACATGATTGAACGGAGGGTGAGGAGGGTTCATGGAAACCATTAAAAGAAAAGGTTTTTCAGAATCTCTTTCTTTTATAAAATTCATGGCTACTTCGGCTTCATGCTGTGGTGACCATTTTCCGGGTTCTATCATTTCGGTTGAATTTTCCCAATAATGCGGTTCGCTATGGGAATCGTAGGCATTGTAAGCATGCCAATAATCGAAGCCCTGCCGTTTGGGCCCGGGAGGAGTATAGGTGTCCCATCCTCTGCCGCCATCGGGACTGTAGCCCAAAATATCCACAGCGTGCTGAGGATCGTCGAGATGCCATTTTCCAATATAACCGGTCTGATATCCTGCTTCTTTAAAGGCATTACCAAATGCAGTACTGTCGGGCCTAAGGTACAATCCTATTTTAAGATCGGAACAGTTCTTTGTCATTCCGTTTCTAAGAGGATATTTACCTGTAATAAGCATTCCGCGATATGGGGTGCTAACAGGACAACTGCTGATTGCATTTTTAAAGATCACGCCTTCTCTTGCAAGAGCGTCAATATTTGGTGTGAAGACCGGATCCTCATGACTATAACCTGTAGCCTGCGCCCTGTACTGGTCTGCAAAAACGAACAAAACATTTGGTTTCTCCTGTGCAACTGCAGCAAGAGGCAAAGTGACAAGTGCCATTTTCGTTATTCCGCCTTTTATTCTGCTCTTCATAGCGTAAAATTAAAAATTAACCTGTTATAACTTAATCTATTGGCTCAATACGGTATGAATAACTATAATCACGGTTATTCAGCCTGTATTCTTCCCTTGGGAAGGCTCTTGGAAGCCAGCTTGTAGTTCCTCCAACACCCATTTGCTCCATGTCAATATTCAGATAGATCCTGGAATCGGGGCTTAACTGAAAAGAATAGTTACTCGACTGTGTTTCCTCTTTAGAAAAACGTGATACTCCAAAACCCAATTTTCCGGGGGCAGAAACTTTAATTCCGCTTCCCTGCTCGTTTTTCAGAATGAACCACCTGGTAGAGGCCTTGTATCCGTTTTCCTGTGGACGGGAATACTCTATCCATTCTTTTTCAACGGTAGAATGATAAATGCCGATTTTCTCCGTAATCCTGTCATTGTAAACAGGAAATGGGCCATGGCCATACCAACTAAGATTGTTGAATGCCGGATTAACAATCAGTTCCGTTCCGAATCTTGGCATCATCGGAAGGTTTTTTTCTCCCGCAATATATTGGATATCAATATCTATAACTCCATTCCCATAAATGGTATAAGAAGAATTATACTGAGCCTCAACAAGGGATAAAATTCCTTTTACATTGATTATGATTTTTTCCTTCTCCTGAATAACCTCAGTTTCCTTCGCCACCATAAATCCGGCCTGCTCCCAAATTCCGAGCTGGGGAAATTTCTTGTTACCCGATTTTACGGCTCCACGGTCGTTATCGGTGGGCGCTCTCCAGAAATCAGGACGTGGCCCGTCCATTAAAATCATATTATCCTTATAATAATACTTTACAATTCTTCCATCAGCCCGGTCGAATACAAGTGAAAAATCTTTCGCGGAAATGGTGAGGAATCTTCCTGATTCATGGGTCTTCATTGGCTCATTGGCGACAAGCCCGGGGAGTTTCTTTATTTCTTTATTCTTTATTACGAACTGATCCCAGGCGATTTCGTGACCTTTTTTTGCATAAAAAGTATCTTCATTCAGGATAAAACTGAAAACCATTACATATTCGTAGTCAGGTAAAAAATCAAAATCAGACAGTTTTATTATATAATCCTTAGTTTGACCTGCGGGAATATCCAGATTCTTTAGTTTTCCTTTGCGAACCGGCTCGCCGTTCTGAAGCAATACCCATTTACCTGATGCAATATCGAGGGTGTTTGTGAAATCGAATTTATTTGATATCCGGAATACGGACTTTGTTTTATCCAATTCCTCAACATGGATATTACGATAAAAATATTTAACCGTATTCAATCCGGGGTGAGGATTCATATCGGAAGCAACAAGCCCGTTCATACAGAAATTATCATCATGATAAATCCCCTTTTCCTCTTCAAACCATCCACCATAGGCATAAAAGTATTTTGAGCTGTTGCCGCTTCTGTATTCAGCTGGAACATCCTGTCTGATGCCCTGGTCCATCCAGTCCCACACAAAGGCGCCCTGGAAATTATTATCGGCATAAATAAGATCCCAGTATTCTTTCATATTTCCGGTGCTGTTGCCCATGGCATGAGCATACTCGCAAAGTATAAAAGGCATATCGCTTCTTTGCTTTATAATTTGCTTACACTCTTCTGGAGATGGATACATTCTTGAATAAATGTCTGCCTGATTCCGTCCTCCTTTTCGGGTGGTTCCTTCATAAAGATAAGGCCTTGTAGGGTCGGTCTCTTTAACCCAATTCCAAACAGACAGGCTGTTGCGGCCATCACCGCTTTCATTTCCGAGCGACCAGATTACAACTGAAGGGTGGTTTCTGTCGCGATAAACCATTCGGCTTACCCTGTCGATATATGCATCTGTCCAGTCGGGAGAATCGGTTAATCGGTTGGTTCCGGAATTGCCAAAACCATGAACTTCAATATTTCCTTCATTTATTAAATAAATTCCATATTTGTCGCACAGGTCGTACCATTCAGGTGAATTTGGGTAATGGCTGGTCCGAACTGCATTGATATTATTCTTTTTCATCAGCATGATGTCCTTCTTCATATCCTCAGGAGTCACATAGTGTCCCGTAACCGGATGGTGTTCATGCCTGTTAACACCTTTGAAAATAACGATCTTGCCATTTATCAATATGTTACCATTTTGAATCTCAACCTTTCTAAAGCCAACTTTTTGGGGGATGATTTCAATGAGCCTGTTTTTTTGATCCATTACTTTCACAAGAAGATCATACAGATATGGATGCTCACTATTCCAGGTATTGATATCCGGTAATTCATCGACCGTTGACACAAATCGGGTGGTTCCTTTGTTAACATTCACACCCAGGTTTCTCGACAATATTTCTTTTCCCTCAGCATCAAAAAGGGTATAGGCTAAATTCAGGTTTTCTTTTTTATGTGAAAAAATTTCTCCTTCCAGGGAGAATATTCCATTTTGATTGGAGTTATCCAGGCCGGATGTAATTTTAAAATCTCTGATGTGTTGATTCGGGACGCTCCAAAGGTAAACATTGCGGTATATTCCGCTCAACCGCCAAAAGTCCTGGTCTTCGAGGTAGGATCCGTCACTCCACCTGTAAACTTCTGCGGCCAGAACATTTTTACCTTTCTTAAGATATTTTGTAATATTGAACCCGGCCGGTGTTCTGCTCCCCTGGCTATACCCAACCATTTTCCCGTTTACCCATAGGTAAAAGGCACTTTGTACCCCGTCAAAATTGATCAGGATCTCTCTTCCGTTCCAGTTTTCCGGAACACTAAACTCCCTTCGGTACGACCCCACCGGGTTCCATTCCTTTGGGGCCTCAAGC
>JAGLSB010000029.1 GCA_023135955.1 Bacteroidales bacterium
CCTATTTTAATGCCGTGAAAATATACGGCAAAATACCCTATATTCATCCCTCCATTACCACGCCCGAAGAGGTTGAAGAATATGTGAACTCGTCAAGTATATACTTCGATGTAAATAAGACAGTTTATGACAAGTCCGGACTTGACACACTGATCATTATTGATACTATTGCTCTCGATAAAATATATTTAGATATGGATATGGTAATTGATACATTCACAACACAATTGCCAGCGAAGATAAAAACAGTAGGTGTGATTCACAATATAGACAACGGTGATCTGACCTGGGACGTGACAGTATGGAATAATGATGCCTACCATGCTCTTATGGGAGAGATGCATTTATATAATTCAAATCTCACAGAAGCATATAATTATTTTTACCCGATACTATTCAATTTTAATTCAGAGAATTCAGTTAAGTATGGTCTCGACAATAAATTTTCTTATAATAAATGGGCTAACATTTTTACAGGGATCGATCCGGATGAGCATATCCTTACACTACAGTTTGATAAGACTTATCAACAGCAGCATGAGCTTCAGTCGTTATTTTCCATACTGCCGCCAAACAAATACATGCTGAAACCTACACGTATTGCTGTTGATTTATGGGAAACAATCTGGAGAGGCCAGAAATTGGAGATGAACGCTACTCCGGAAGAATCATATATGGATGAAATCGGTATCCCGGGTGATTTTTCACGAGGGCATGCTGTCTCCTTTGCATACAGGAAGAATCAGCAATTATTGACAGAATCGGAGGTCCGTCTGATGCTCGATTATAAAATATCCAATAACTACCGGGAAATTGAAAACCTGATGAATGGTGTTGACACGGTAGTTTATAAGTATACACTGGGTAAAAATGTTTTCGATCAGGACGCCAATATCATACTTAACCGGGCATCAAATATTCACCTTTACTGCTCTGAAATCTATGCATATTGGCTCTATGATTTCAATGATAACGGACTGCTAAATACCAATATTTTAAAGGGACTGACAATACTGAATAATGGTGCTTACAGGGAACCTCCCAACCCGGCACAACTTGGCGTAAGAGGCAGGGTGGGATTCGGAGATGGTGATGATGCTGTGTATATTAAGAATATTATATATACTCATGATCCCTTTACTAATCAAGTTTCGGGTTATTACGATTTCACCAACAATCTTTTAGCAAAGCAAGAGTATCTGGAAGAGCAGATATTGGATGAAAGAGCAAGGGAACTGGCCTATGAGGGTTACCGGTTTTATGATCTTATCCGCATAGCTAAAAGAAGAGGCGACCCCTCATTTCTTGCGAATAAGGTTGCAGCCAAATTCAGTGGCGCTGAGGCTGATCAGATCAGGGAGCATTTGATGCATGAAGAAAACTGGTATATTCCATTGCCGGAGTAGTTTTAAAACCAAACTTCCATCAAAGCTTCGAAATAGAATGCATCTATAATAGGAATAGAAAAGCTGTATTCGGATATACATCTATTTCCTGTTTTCCGAAAAAGACACCCGATAATCAAAATAATATAACCTTGCTTAAGATGAGGATGAGATTGCTTCAGTCTCCCTCGTTCCTCGGAATCCATCGCAAGGACGGGGCTTTGGTAGCGCAGGGGGGGATAAAAAAGTTGTGGAGGCTTTGCCTCCAACTTTTTTATCCCCTACACCCGAATGCGTGTCGTCCTTGCGAGCCGAGGTACGAGGCGAAGCAATCTCGTCATCGCCCTTCACAGTTGCCGAATTTCTATTCAATAAGTATTCCGACAAAGGAGGCTAAGCAATCTCTTATTATTTGTTTTACCCGATTCAAAATAAATGTAATACCATGTGGCAAATACAGATCCATTTGTAGTTATTTCTGATTTTCTCTAAATCTGATTTTAACGATACACCCGAAATACAGAATAAATAGACCTTAATATACTGATAATAAGCAGGTTTAGATTATCGATTGAAATTAGTTCGTAAAACAGGCCTACGAGGGGTACAGGTTTTATGACCTGATAAGGGTAGCAAAGAGAAGAGGAGATCCATTTTTCGGTTTCATTTTCCAATTGACCTAAAGTCTGTCTTTCTTCAGGCATGAGGTTGACGGTTCCCACCCCCCTTCAACCTTTAATCCGCCTACGCGTTCCGCTTCTGCGGACGAGAAGGAAGTAGTTTAACCCGCCTGCCGGCGGGCAAGTTTTCCGACATGTCGGAGAGCTCGTAAACTCGGTTCCCCGGCCCGCCGCAGGTGGACTCAGGTTAATACCTCGAAGGCTCTGCCCCGAGGTAGTTTATTCTATGACATTAGCACAAAAAAAAGAGGTGAACTTTCGTCACCTCTTTTTTCGAAAAATTATATATTAAAACTTCTACTACTTGAGTATAGAGAGTTTCTTAGTGAAACTTTCATCTCCCATATCAATTTTAACAAAATAGAGACCGGCATCCAGACTGCTTACATCTATAACTTTCGTGTTGGTTAAACAGGTTTCTTTATAGACAGTCTCTCCGGTAACAGTGTAGATGGAAACCATTGGAATTTCATTACCCCTGTTGGTCATCTCAAGCGTAAAGCTTTCACTGGCAGGATTCGGATACATGTTGAATTCCGACAGGTGGTTTTCTATTCCAACAATAACACTTGCACTAACAGTAGCTGTTGTCTCCAATTCACCGTCACTAACGAGAACCTGGAGTTCATAAGAACCTATTGCAGAGAAGGTAACATCAGTTGTTGCCTGATTTGGATTCGCGATGGTTACATTAGCGGCTTCTCCACTGATCACTGACCATGTGTAGCTCAATTCACTCGGAGGAGCTGGTAATCCGTCATCTTCAGCAGTCACACTTACGCTGGAGGCAACACCTACCTTAAATTCTATGTTGTCTGATGCAAGAGTAGCCGTAGGTGCGGAATTTACTATTAATTCATCAACAAAATTCAGCATATAGGTCACTGTTATTGATCCATCACTTGAGACAACCTTTAGTAAGTCGTCAAAGACAAGGTTCCCCAATGTTCTGTCGTAATCCGCTTTGTCAATGATGGTAACAACTGCTCCTTCAGCAGGGATTATGTTATTCATGAAGGAAGAAACGGCTGTTCCCCCGGGGATACCGGTTATAATATGGTATTCATTGTCTACAGCGTAAACACTTGACAAAACAAAAGCATCTCCGACATTTGTATTAGGTGTCAGCTGATATTGTTTCCGGGCACCACTCAGAGCCACAACTTCAAAATACATATCTGATGTTGCAAGAACGGGATGATAGGCACCGTCGACATCCATGACCTTAAGTGGAATCAATGCTCCCGTTCCATCAATGATATTAATGATGGAGAGATCAGATTCTGTTTTAACACCTCCTAATACATCTTCTAATGTAGTACCTTGCTCAAAGCCTGATACAGCGGTGGCCTCTATGGTAAGTGTTGCTCCATCACTGAGCGCCAGGTTTACATTATTATCAAGTGGTGTGACGTCAAGAACATACTTGGTGATATTGTTCCCGTCGGCTGAAACAACCACAAGCGTATCACCCTGGGAAACCGGAGCTGTAAGTTCCAGGATTGCACCATCTGTTGAGGTTTTAACAGATAAATCCTGAGCTGTAT
>JAGLSB010000290.1 GCA_023135955.1 Bacteroidales bacterium
TAAGCCCAGGAAGTAATTTTCGGGACCTATAGCTTTACGTATTGCTTTTAAACCTATACGGACACGCTCTACATCCGTGATTGAAGGGTCGTATGGTTTGATGCCCTTAAAAGTCTTAGTTCCTTTAAGTATGTTTCTGTTCAATCCGTAACCTATAAAGTCAACTTTAAAGTAGGGAAAACCCTTTTCTTCTTTTAATACACGAATGCATTCAGCCATGTACCGTGAAGTACCGGGGTGCGAATAATCGAAGAAAACCGTCTTTACACTCGTCCTATCATGGAAAATCACATTTCCTTCCTCATCGTGCAGAAAATATTCAGGATGATTTTTAAAGATTTCTGAATCGGTATTGGCTCTGAAACCATCAATCCAGACACCCGGCGTCATCCCGGCTGCATTAATACTGTCAGCTATTGCTTTTATACCGCCAGGCAAGTCTGGGCGGGGAGTGCTAAAATCCCCCATTTGCGAATACCATCCTGCATCAATTTGGATCAAGTTAGATAAAGGAGCTATTTCTTTTATCTGTTTTATATTTTCATAGATGTCCTCATCGGAAAAATTTCCCCCGTAGTAATCCCATGTCGCCCAACCTCTATATTCGACATCTTTTAATTGATTCACTCCGTTTTCTTTGGCAATGGCCGAACCATAGGTATCTAGTAAGTTCTGCCAGCTTTTAGAACGGCTCAATACAATTTGTTCGTAATTAATGCTTTCACCCGGTTTCAACACTTTGCCTTCACCGTTGGTTTGTATCACAAAAGCATTGTCTTCGAGTTTGAACTCAGGTAAGAATATGCGCCAGCTCAGCGAACCTGCAAAAAGGTAATTGTCCGGTTTCATTTGCACCATAGCGTACATAAAGCTTAAGCTCTCTTTCTGTTGTTCCCCCACCTTATGCACTAATACAGGCGTACCCATAGCACTGCCCCCGTAAGCAACTTTCATTTTTTCGGATAGTGTATCCGATAAGGGAACTTGAACCACTATGCTTTCAATGGCAACACTTTCGGTACCATTGTTTGATAATGTTATACTAAGCCTTTGGAAACCGTCGTCTCCAGTTGTCAGCTTTTGAGAAGTTTCAACAGGCTGGTTTGCCTTTACCTTAACCGTTATACCAC
>JAGLSB010000291.1 GCA_023135955.1 Bacteroidales bacterium
ATGTCTTCTGCTAAGATGGTTTCATTAAGAATTTTTGCTGTTGTAATCGCATTATCGGCAATATCATCCGTATAAAAGGAATAAGGAACAGTCATGAACTGTTGATTACTGACCATAATATAATTACCGTCATTTTTTATGGATATTTCCACCATTAAAAACTGATCTGCATCAATCCATGGGATCTCGAGCATAGAAGTATATGCTCCATTTCCGGTAAGTTGTCCCTGTCCTATGGTTAATGAAAACAGGCCGTATTTATCGGTTGTTGTTATATGGGTTTCTTCCCATTGAATAGGACCATTCAATCCCTTGCTTATTGTAAATCTAACGCTAATAGCTTTTTCATAAAGAGGTTTTCCTTCTATGTCCATTCCAACTATTTCTTTTCCATCTTCATCTATTGCTACAGCTTGGTAATAAATACCCTTTAAATCACCAATTTGTTGGGCGTGAGCCAGAACACCTGTCATTAAGGTGAATGCGATTGTAAATATATTTATATATGTTTTCATATTTTCAGATTTTTGAAATTAAAGTGATTTTTATAAATTTTATTTAATAGTAAAAGACAGACCCATAGTGACCATATAGGCAACATTATTGGCAGTCTGACCAGGTCCTGAAGTTTCAATATTCTTTAGTCCCATTAAATAACTGAATTCGGTATAAACTGAAATATAATCTGAGGCGTCTATTCTTACTCCAATAGGAATACTAAGACCAATATCATTCTTCTCAATCGAGCCTGAATTAATGATGTCCATATCTTCATCATTTACCGTTTGGGTGGCTTTTAACAAGTAGCTGAAATATCCGGAAACCCCCATATATGGATTAAAGCGTCCCAAGGCAAGAGCATAGCCTAAGCCTAGTTTAGTCTGGAGATATTGAAAATCCCAGCTGTAATTGGATGCATCATAAACCATGGTTGCCCCGGCATTGCGCATACCTGTGTTAAGTCTGATATACATACCAAAATCAAGTGCATAAGAATACCCTACGCTATAAGCTCCTCCATAGGTCGGCTTATATGAATCTTCATTTCCAAACATCATGAATGTATTTTCCTGAATGCCGGTTCCATCAACAAAAACAAAATTTGTCATCTGTTGGGAAGCGTCAATTGTTATGCTGGACTGTGCATTTACAGTGATCCCATAACTGATGAAACCAAGGATTAACAATGTGAATTTTATCTCTTTCATAGCTATAATTATTTATTGATTATTAGTTTTAATGATTTACTATTCTGTTCGGAGTCACGTATAGTGATGAAATATACACCACTGGTCCACGATTCGCAATTAATGTTATGCTGACTAAGATTCAAGATTTTTTCGAGAAAAACATACTTACCATTAATATCCACTACTTGAATATAGGATTGTGCTATTTCCTCGGTACTTTGGATATTGATCGTGTAACTTGCAGGATTAGGAAATACCGATACGTTTAAACTTTTTAAGGAAATAGGATTAATTTCTTCAATAGAAAAAGTATTCGGTTGCTGAAAACCTTGCAAAATAGATAATTGGGTTTCGGAACTGCTTGTCGTATTAAAACTCTGTCCTCCAGTTTGCATAATAGAAATATTTTCAACCAAAGTAACAGATCCATAACTGGATATACACTCCCGCTTAACAGATTGCGCGCTACTATTATAGGGCTGCCATATTAAAACAGCCAGAGACCAATACAATAGCCATCTTTTTTGAAAATGTTTTTGTTTCATGTTAATAAAATTTAGTTTATAATTCATTGTATAAGGATAATCATTGATTGTCCCTTTGTATCTGATGTAAAGGTGTAAGATTTAACATATAGACAATTACATAATTCTAATAAAGATTTATATAATTTGGAAATGGTCTGTATTTTGATACACTTTCAGGAATTATTTTATGCTTATTTTACTATTTAATAGTCCGTTAAGCTTTTGTAATCTATTGGCACTTAGAATGTTGCTATTTTTGATTTTATTTTCTTAAAAGCCTTATTATCGGTAAGTTAATTAACTTCACTGAGCCCTTTGGGGTTCGTTATTCAATATTCATCATTCACCATTTAACGAAGTATTGACTATTAATAGAAGGATAGAAAAGGAATTATTAAGGGGGATTGGGAAGAAAAAGATAAAAACCTGGTATTTTTTGCTGAAAATGAATGGATGATAAAAATTGCAAAGGAATCATTTCCTAGACTTACTTTTCATCTTACTTCTGAGTTTAAGGAGTAGCATACCAGTACACTATTCCCCCCCCTATCTTCACAAAAAAATATACTCCCATATTCATTCAAATATTTTTTTTGTCTCGCTTATTTCCTCAAAATTAGTTATTATGGCATATTAAAATGCCTCCCGGATTACAAACCCGGGAGGCATTTATATTCTTCTATGAATGAGATGATCTTACTTAACTACAAACACCCTTAAACCAACATCCAGACCAAAATTTACAGTTCCTCCTGTACCATTATAAATTGCAACTCTAATGACATTTGGTTGGGAAACATAAGCATGCAGGATGCAGCCTTGTAAGCTAACATCAATGGAGCCAATAATAATATCGCCAAAAGCAATATCGCCATAATTAATGGCATTAGAGATCCAGGTTTTGCCGTCCATTATATTTGGGATATTAAAGGTTCCAGCAGGATCGCTGGTCACTAAAACAGGCACGGTTATAGCTTGTAGATTTATAGTGTCAGCTGTTTGACTTATTACTACTGTTCCATCGTTGGAAGACAATACCTTAGCTTTTACAGGATTGGCATCACTACCAACTAAAATGTGTTCGTCAGCTAAAAAGTTCCTACCCGTTCCTCCATTTATAACAGATAGAGAATCGATCACTTTAGTTTTTAGATTGATGGTATTATCTGCAATATCTTCATTATTAACAGTTCCATCAAGTAGTTCTGATGTCGTTACCGCACCTGCGCCAATATCTTC
>JAGLSB010000292.1 GCA_023135955.1 Bacteroidales bacterium
TTGTACCATTAAAAATATCTTCAGAAAGAATAGTTTCATTAAGAATTTCACTTGTAGTTACAGCACCGGTATTGATGTCTTCAGCAAGAATTGTTTCATTAAAAATATCCTCAGAGAGTATCGTTTCATCGAGGATTTCCACTGTAGTTACAGCGCCAAGTGCTATTTCATCTGTATCCACAGCATCTGTCCCGATATCGTCCACGGTAATCGAGTTGTCAATGATCTCATCACTTCCTACCGCTGCGGTTCCAATATCAATAGCGGCAATGGTATTATCAAAAATCTTTATTGAGGTTACTGCTCCATCCTGAATCTCACCTGTCTGTATTGCATCTACTCCCAAATTAACAGTTCCTGAAGCGGTAAGATCTGTTACTGTCGTCGCCCCATCCACATTCAAGATCCCAGCAGCATCTACATTACCGCTATTGTCTACCGTGAAGTTTGTTCCTCCTACGGTCAAGTCTGATGTGGTTACATCTAAACCATTAGTAGCATCTACATTGCCTATGGCAGTTATCTGATCCGTTCCAGCATTACCCAAAGTAACAGCATCCGAGTTCACATTAAATGCCTGTCCATCCTCGGCGGTAACTATACGACCCGTATTGTCTGTGCTTAACGCTAAATCATTATTCAAAATTCCTGCTCCCGACAATACCACAGTACCACTTTTATCCGGTAAACGGATCGTATTATCCTGGCTTGGATCCACCAAACTGATTGTCGTTTCAAAATCATTGTCAGAAAAGCCTTCAAGTATAATTGGTGATGCTCCTTGTACTTCTCCGCTTATGTTAATATTATCAGTAGCATCAGTACCCAAATTAATGACACCACTATTTAATGTCGTCACCGGGGCATCTACAGTTAGATTCCCTCCGTTGATGTTAGTTTCTCCTGTAATATCAACCACATCGGCAGCCTCATTTCCTAAATCTACTGCTCCATTTAAGGTCGTTGCACCATCTACATTCAAGGTTCCAGTGATGTCAGCATTCGTACTTACATTCAAATTATCTGAAATATTTACATTACCAGTAGTTACATTAATGCCATTTGCTGCATCTATATTACCAGCTATTGTAACCTGACCATCACCTAAGATTGTTGTCACTCCATTTGAGGTAGTTAAAGAACCTGCTGTGACATCTACTCCAGCATTAGCATCTACATTACCGTCTACATTGAGCGTTCCTGTCAAATCTGTATTTCCGGTGACATTGACATTTTCTGTAACGTTGAGATCTCCAACTAATACATCAATACCATTGTTCGCATCAATATTTTCAGTAAAAGTTGCTTGCTCCGCAACATTTAGATCACCACGGACATTAGTAGAGGTACCTATTGCAGCCAGGTCTGTTTGACCAGCTACATCTAAGGTTCCATTCAGGTCAGTGTTGGTAGCCACAATAAGATCAGCACCAGTTATGTCAACCCCATTATTTGCATCAACATTTCCATCAAAGTTTGCATCTTCATCTACATCAAGAGTACCTCTTACATTAGTACCCACACCTGTGGCAGCCAATGTAACAGTCCCATCAGCATTCAAATTACCCGTAGTAGTAATATTGTCTCCAACATTAGACGGAGAAAGAGTTGTTCCCGCACGTCCCCAATAACCAATAGTTCCGCTTGATGGAGGCGTAGAAGTTAACGCACTTAGGGCATCAGTATAAACTCCCGAATTTGCATCCAGGTCGCTAAGAGTCAAACCAAAAAATGTTGGTGTAGCACCAGCATCAATATCCTGCGGAGTAGAAAAAGTTATACTATCAACCCCATGGCTTATTGATATTTGATTTGTAGTACCATATAAGGTCTTGAATTCATTTGCTGTTCCGGCATCATTCATACCTAGAACCTGATTTGAAGCTCCAAACACAGTAGCTGGAATTGTAACCCAAACGCCATCAAAATACCAAAAAGTCTTTGTGTCTGTATCGTACACAAGCAAACCCTGGGCAGGGGCAGCAATTCCTTCCCTGTCTACAGTAGTCATTCTTGGAGCCAGGAATCCCTTGAAAGGCCCTGACTCATGCCTGAGTTCTAAAATTGCAGACAGGTCTGGTGTTATGGACACCTCACTAATCCCAACTCCCTGGGCAAAAATCTTTTGCCCCCCAAGTATTCCGAAAAAGAAGATTATTAATAATACGATCTTCAATTGAGAGATAGTTGTCAATCTTTCAATTAAGCTCCTTTTAACTTTAGGTGCTTCTGCGGATGTGTTACATTTTGTAAACATGATATACCTCCTGTTATTTTATCTTTCTTATTTAATAGCCAATACTTCTATACCTGCAGTATCAGCAAGAAAATATTTATTTTTTATTCGGGAAAAGAATCTTTTTAATGTAAGAATTGAGATGATTAATTTTCTATTAAATTCATTCCACATTGCCACAAGCTCATTATGAAACAATAAAATAATAGAATAAGACCTAAACCAGAGTATATAATTAGTACTCTTAACTACACCATCATAAATAGTTTTGGAAAATATGCGAATAGGGGGAAACAGTGTTATTATAGGACATAACACCCACTTTAGCCGAAAAAATAATTTCCAGCTGTAAACAATATTTCCCTGCGAAAGGACCATAAATAATCTACCTCAATCCAAAAATATTAGCTGCAATTCTATGACTTAATTACCATAGTATTAGTTGCAGTTAAATTTGTTTTTATTTAATCTCGAATATATTGATTTTATTCAATTTATACGAAAAAATTTGACAGGAGTTGTTAAAAAAGGTGTATTGTTTGAAATTATTGTGACGGGGAGGTTGGTGTGAGGTTGAGTAGGTAGAGTAGTAATAGTGGTTGAGGGGTTGAGTGGGGGAGTGGTTGAGTTGTGAGAGTGAGAATGAGGAAGAGCGATAATACAAATGGAAACTAGAGAAAGTTCAAATATGCGTGTCAAATTAATTTTATAAAATGAAATATTCCTGTTTTTCGAAAGGACAACCGAGAATTAAGATAATAATGTCTTGTTGACGATGAGGGCGAGATTGCTTCAGTCACCCTTGGGCTTCATATTGCATCTTTGGAAATTGGACAAGTTGAGACAAGATTGCTTCAGTCGCCCTCGTACCTCGGGCTTCTTCGCAAAAACGGGGCTTTGGCAGCGTGGGGAGATAAAAAAGTTGGCGGCAAAGCCGCCAACT
>JAGLSB010000293.1 GCA_023135955.1 Bacteroidales bacterium
AAAAGGTGGAGGCAAGAGTTTTGAAGGATGTGCATTAATAAACGAAAAAATAATCCCACTTAAGAGATCCCGGTAGCAATTGGGAAGGAAGGGTTTGTGCATAATAAGATGGGTAGCCTGTCTCGCTTTTTCAACAATTAACACTATATAAATTATAGACAAATGAATTACAAAAAAATAAAATTCTACGGAATCCTACTAATATTCTTCCTAATTACAGTAAGTATTTCAGCCCAAACCGGAGAAAAAATACCCCCTTTTATGGGCGACTGGGAAGGGTCATTCATCGAGACAGAAGGCGACAAATATATTGTAGCCAGGGTAATCGGACTTGGAAAAGATGAATACCGGGTACAGATTATACAGGAATTTGATAAGAGGGCAGTGAAACTGGTCGATGTAGTTGCAGTATTTGAAAATGATAAGCTAATATTTGAAGAAGGTGACTGGTCAGGTGAAATTACCAATACCAGCTTTCGGGGAAAAGGTTTACCGGGAAAGGGCGCCCCCAAAAACTACACTCTCAATAAAATTGAAAGAAAATCACCTACTTTAGGCCGTCCTGCCCCCGCAGATGCAAAGATTTTGTTTGACGGAACAGATCTTTCAAAATGGATTCATCCTGACAGGCCGGACGAAAATCCTGTATGGAAAGTACATGATGGTATTCTTGAGATGGTTACAGGCGGAGTTGTAAATGGAAAGAAAAGAAAGAACGATCTGATCACAAAAGACAAATTCTCAGATCTGGAAATGCATCTTGAATTCATGATTCCTTACCAGCCTGCTAAGCGAGATCAGGGCAGGGGAAACAGTGGTCTCTTTATACAGAATTTTTACGAAATACAGATACTCGACAGTTATGGATTAGACGGACTATGGAACGAATGTGGCGCACTGTATAAATTCTCACCGCCTAAGGTAAATATGTGTTTTCCTCCGGGACAATGGCAGACTTATGATATTAATTATACTGCACCAAAATTTGACGCTTCCGGTAATAAAATCAGTAATGCAGTAATTTCCGTAAGCCATAATGGTGTGCTTATTCATTCCCAAACAGAAATTTTACATCCTACTGCTCATTCCCAAAAGGCAAGAATGTCAGACAAGGTTCCCCAAAACCCTGATGTAATTAAAATTCAGGACCACAATAATATAGTCATGTTCAGAAATATCTGGATAAGAGATCTTTCTGAGAATAAATAATAAATGCCTAATTATCCGAGCGATATAAACATTAAAATCTCTGATGTAAACTCTTTTTATGCAATTAAGAACAATAGATATGAAGGCAATAAATAGAAGCGTATTAGGTATGCTGGCATTGCCGATATTTTTTACACCAGCAAATGCACTGCATGTAGAAGTAATGAACAAACCGGGAATAAGCCTTAGTATGAAAGAAGACTTTTCCCTTGTAGATGATAATGCAAAGTCTACGCTTGATAAACCCAATGTAATTCTAATTTACGCCGACGATCTTGGTCGCGGACTCTTAGGTTATGAGGGACAACAAATCATTAAAACCCCCAACATCG
>JAGLSB010000294.1 GCA_023135955.1 Bacteroidales bacterium
ATGTCATTATTTGTCCGTCATTCCATGTATAGTCTATACTATCAGTCCATGGATAATTATCTATTTTTAATGATATAAAACCAGCAGACCTTTTCACAGAAAAAAGATGCCAGTTTCCATCCATAGTGTTAACTGATGAAAAATTAACTCTTGGTCTTCCTGAATGACCTGAAGGATCGTCATTTCTCATAAATAAAGATGAGTTTTGATACTCAGGGTTTATTGCTAAACTTAAAACATCAGCATAAATTCCACTTTCAGATTTGTGAATTATATTGTGACGTAAAATACCTATATCCGGATTAGTTTTTGCCCATACAGTAATTGTAAATTCATCGTTTTCTGCTACGCTCCAGCTAAGATTACTTTCTATTCTGCTAGAAATTCCATCAAAATTATATGCAGAGTTTGCTACTCCAAAACGGTCATTAGTGAGTGATGCTCCAAAATTTTCTCCGTGGTTGTTGTTGCCACTTATGTCGTCAGGGTTTCCGTCGAAGGGGTAGTGGGCGACTAATGGATTGTGGATTATAGTTATATTTGGAATAACCGTTACAGTAGATAAAGATGTTGCCAGGGTAGAGGCAGGAAGAATTGCACTTATAGTTTCATTAGCATAAATATCATATGCAGATAAATCAGGAAAAGTGATAGTAACTGTAACATTGTCAACCTCTCGGGTTACATGACTAGAATTAAGTAAAGGTCTTACAGTTGTAGTCCAGTCCTCATCCCCTAAAATAGCATCCAACAAGGCTGTTGTTTCAGTACTTGAAGTTCCAATATTTGCATGCCAGGTATCGCCGCCCAAAATAATTGTAAGAGTGGCTCCAACAGTCCGAATTTCTGTCTCTGTATTAGTTGTAACAAGGGTGCCTCCAAAACTTGCTGAAGCAGATTCGTTTGTAATGCTAAATGTCTGGGAACCTAATGCATAAGTTCCATGAGCCATGGCCGATGCCGGAACAACCACTGTTACCGTTTCATCTGCACCAATGTAATAATTTGTAGCCTTAGGGGAAGCAACAGTAATGGTTACAGTACTATCATTAGTTCGGACAACATCATTAAAATCAAGAGTAGTCAGGTTCCAGTTTTGATCACCTGTGATCCCAGTAAGTAAATCTGCTGTTGTTGCATCATCGGTTCCCATGGCAGCAGCCCATACATCATTTCTGAGTTTCAAAATAATTGTTTCACCTCCAGCACGTACTGCAGACTCATTTGAGCCTATTATACTACCTTCGATCACAGCACTTAAAGTGTCATGTTGAATAGTCAGAGAAGAACCTACTATATCAGAAGTTGTAGATTGAACGGCGTTAGCATCAACAGTTATAGCAACAGTTTCATCCTCATAAATATCGTAAGCCGAAGAAGGAATCGCAATAGTAACTATGTAATCATCAGTCCTTGTTATATGGCTAAAATTAAGAGCAGTGTTTACTGTTGTCCAATCTCCGTTGCCACTAAAGGAAGTCAATAAACTATCAGTAAATTCATTATCAGCTCCAAGATTAGTTTCCCAAATACCTTCTGTTAACTCAAGGACAATAGTAGGCCCTCCAGAACTGATATCACTCTCGCTATCAAGTGGACCATCGAATATAGTTCCAGAAACGTTTACAGAAGCAGCCAGGGGTATGACAGAAAAAGTAGTTGATCCGGTAAAGGTTCCACTAGTAGAATGTTTTAAAAGGGAAAATGGAACATCAACAGAAATTACTTCTTCAACATTAATATTATAGGCAGCTACTGGTGGAAGAATTATTGTTACCTGAGTTTCACTATCTCTTGTTATATCAGAAGTACTGATGGTTGTTGTAACTTCTGCATCCCATTCTAAACCACTACTTATGGCATTAAAAAGAGAGCTTGCATTTGTTGTTGCAATATCATCCAGCCATTCATCGTTTGTTAAATTTAGGATTATTGTTTTCCCTCCATCTCTAATATCCTGCTCTGTTTCTGTAGCATCTGTTGTCATCGAACCGCTTACCGTCAAAGTTACTGGCTCATCTGTGATATTAAAAGTTGTACCCGGATCCAGATCATATATTCCATGTTCCAATGCGGATGACGAAAGAATCGAACTAACTGTTTCATCGGCTTCAATGAAATAATTTGGTACAGTCGGAAATGTAATAACCAGAGTATTGTTATTTGTTCTTTCTACATTGTTAAAATCAAGATTACTCCGTACTTCTGCCCAGTTCTGATCACCAGTAATATTATCCAGTATTGCTGTTGTAATAACATTATCAGCACCCACTGTAAAATCAAGCACATCATTTGCAACGGTAACACTCAGATAATAAGAATTCTGGCGTAAATCAGATTCTGTCCTGCTGGTCAATATATCCCCACCAAGACTGGCTGTTATTGAATCATGTTGGATAGTTAATGAAGTCCCTGCTATCGGAGAGCTGTTATATTGAACGGCATCTGAATTAATGCTTGTGCTTACAGTTTCGTTATCATAAATTTGATATCCCGAAACAGGAGGGAGAGTTATAGTAACATTATAATCATCATCTCTGTTTATTTGAGTATAATTAAGTGCTGCTGTTACAGTTGCCCAATCCTTGTTACCACTAAAAGAAGATATCAATGCCGATGTTTCTGTATTGGTTGCTAAACCAACATTAGTCTCCCATATTCCTTCCGTTAGCTGCAGAAGAATATTTGAACCTCCTGATCTGATATTATCTTCTTCATTGAGAGTTCCGTCATCGATTGTGCCCGATACAGAAACTGTAGGAGGTAACGGCAGGATTGAAAAGGCTGATGGCACAGCAATATCAACAGCAGCTGGATGTTTTAGAAGGGTAGAAAGGGCAGTCACTGAAATTACCTCTTCAACAAAAATATCATAGACCGGAACACCAGGAAGATTAATTGTCACCTGAATTTCACTATCCATAGTGATATTAGCTAGACCCAATGCTGGTATAACCTGAGTATCCCATTCCAAAGCTCCACCACCGTTTATCTCATCAAACAATATGGTTGCTTGAGAAAGATTAGTGGCAATATCGTCCACCCATCTATCACCGTCAAGGGTTAAAACTATTGTATACCCGCCATCTCGAACACCTTGTTCATTGGCAGAGCCAACCTTTATAGTACCTGTAACATCGAGGGTGACACCAACATTATTGATCTCAAAATCTGCAGGCACAGGTATAATTCCATAACTACTATTGGCAGTAGAATTTGCCGGTATGCTTATACTAACAGTTTCATTCGCATCAATAAAATAGTCTAAAGCCTTCTCTGCTGGTATTGTTATTGTCACTGTATTGGCATCTGTCAGGACAACATCATTAAAATCAATGGGAAGTAAACTCCAACTCTGATCACCTGTAATTCCAGCAAGCAAATCTGCTGTTACAATATCATTGGTGCCCATAGCAGTAGCCCATGTATCGTTTGTGAGTGTTAAAACAAGGGTTTCACCTCCGGCACGCACAGCAGATTCATTTACGCCTAATATACTTCCTGTGAGTGTTGCGGTTAATGGATCGTGGGTTACGGTCAATGAAGAACCGGAAATATCAGTAGTAGTAGATTGAAGAACCCCGGCATCAACGCTTATAGTAACTGTCTCGTCAGCATAAATATTGTAACTTCCAATAGAAGGAAGTGTAATTGTAACCCTAGTATCACTGTCCCTTGAAATATGTGCAGTAGTGAGGTTTGCGGTTACTTCTGTATCCCATTCTCCTCCACTTATTCCATTATATAAAAGGTCGGCAGTTGCCTCATCTGTATCAATGTTAGCATGCCAGATATCCCCTGTAAGATCTAAAATAATATTTTTCCCACCTGCTACAATATCATTCTCAGTAGTAGCGGCGGTCATTGTACCAGACACAGCAACTGTTGTAGCTTCATTAATTATCTGAAAGTTCGCAGGAACAGGTATAATTTCATAATTAGTATTGGCAGAAGAAATTGCCGGTATGCTTATACTAACAGTTTCATTCGCTCCAATAAAATAGGATAAAGCCTTCTCTGCTGGTATTGTTATTGTCACTGTATTGGCATCTGTCAGGACAACATCATTAAAATCAATGGTAAGTAAATCCCAACTCTGATCACCTGAAATTCCAGCAAGCAATTCCGTTGTTACAATATCATCGGTGCCCATAGCAGTAGCCCATGTATCGTTTGTGAGTGTTAAAACAAGGGTTTCACCTCCGGCACGCAC
>JAGLSB010000295.1 GCA_023135955.1 Bacteroidales bacterium
CAAATAATTTCGTTTTAATTACAGTACCTTTTATTCCGGGAGAAGCATGTTTAGAGGCATCCTTTACATCACCGGCTTTTTCACCAAATATTGCCCGTAATAACTTTTCTTCCGGAGTAGGATCAGTCTCACCCTTTGGAGTAACTTTCCCAATTAAAATATCGCCTGATTTGACTCTGGCTCCAACTCTAATTATCCCATCATCATTTAAATCTTTGGTGGCTTCTTCACTAACATTAGGTATTTCAGGTGTCAATTCTTCTTCACCACGTTTTGTATCACGTACCTCAAGTTCAATTTCATTTATATGAATAGATGTAAATACATCATTCTTAACAAGATTTTCAGATACTACAATTGCATCTTCAAAATTATAACCTTTCCAAGGCATGAAGGCAACATTAAGGTTTCTACCAAGTGCTAATTCACCTGCTTTTGTAGCATATCCTTCTGTAAGGATCTGACCTTCTGTAACTTTCTGACCTTTAACCAAAATTGGATTTAGATTGACACATGTACTCTGATTAGTTTTTCTGAATTTAGGTAGTTTATACCTTTTAATATCATCATCAAAACTTACAAATCTCTCCTCTTCACTTCTTTCATAACGAATAATAATTTCGTTTGCATCTACAAATTCAACTACTCCATTTCCTTCTGCAACAACTTGCAATCTGGAATCTTTAGCAACAAGTGGTTCAATACCTGTGCCAACTACAGGAGCTTGAGGATTGATCAGAGGAACAGCCTGGCGCATCATATTTGATCCCATAAGTGCCCTGTTCGCATCATCATTTTCGAGAAAAGGAATTAATGAAGCAGCAATAGAAGCAATCTGGTTTGGTGCAACATCCATTAGATCAACACCACTATTTTCAGCAAGAGGAAAGTCACCATTAAATCTGGCTTTTACCTTCTGATTTACAAAATCACCATTATCTTTAATTGGTGCATTTGCCTGAGCAATTGTTCTTGCTTCTTCTTCTTCAGCACTCAGATAAATAATTCCGGCATGACTAAGGTCAACTTTTCCTGAATCAACTTTCCTATAGGGTGTTTCAATGAAACCCAGGTTATTGATTTTGGCGTATACACAAAGAGAGGATATTAATCCAATATTTGGTCCTTCAGGAGTTTCAATAGGACAAAGTCTGCCATAGTGCGTATAATGAACGTCTCTAACTTCGAAACCAGCTCTTTCACGTGAAAGACCACCAGGCCCCAGTGCTGACATTCTACGCTTGTGGGTCATTTCAGCTAATGGGTTGGTCTGATCCATAAATTGTGAGAGCTGATTTGTCCCAAAGAATGAATTAATAACTGAAGACAATGTCTTAGAATTGATCAGGTCAATTGGAGTAAATACTTCATTATCCCTAACATTCATTCTCTCTCTTATTGTTCTGGCCATTCTGGCAAGACCAACACTGAATTGATTCATCAATTGCTCACCAACGGTTCTAACTCTTCTGTTACTTAAATGATCGATATCATCGACATCTGTTTTAGAATTTATCAATTGAATGAGATATTTTATAATCTCAATGATGTCCTCTCTGGTTAAAACCTTTTTTTCAGCCCCGGTATTTAACCCCAGTTTTTTATTTAATCTATATCGACCAACTTCACCAAGATCATATCTTTTATCTGAAAAGAATAACTTATCGATAACATCTCTTGCAGTAGCATCATCTGGTGGCTCAGAATTTCTTAATTGTCTGTAAATATGAAGTACAGCTTCTTTCTCTGAGTTACAAGGATCTTTTTGAAGGGTATTGTATATAATAGCGAAATCGATGATACTTTGAGCATCTTTATGAAGCAAAATTGTTTTCGTTCCAGAGTCGACAATTTGTTCAATATGCTCTGTTTCAATAGCAGTCTCTCTTTCAATAATTACCTCATTTCTTTCTATTGAAACGACCTCTCCAGTATCTTCATCAACAAAATCTTCAACCCAGGTCTTCAAAACGCGGGCAGCGAGTTTTCTGCCTAAAACTTTCTTCAGACCAGTTTTAGATACTTTTACCTCTTCAGCAAGATCAAAAATCTCGAGAACGTCTTTATCGCTTTCATAGCCGATAGCACGTAAAAGTGTAGTAACTGGTAATTTCTTTTTTCGATCAATATAAGCATACATGACATTATTAATATCAGTAGCAAATTCGATCCATGAACCTTTAAAGGGTATTATTCTTGCGGAATATAATTTGGTTCCGTTTGCATGAAGGCTTTGTCCAAAAAATACACCAGGTGAACGGTGTAATTGAGATACAACAACTCTTTCAGCACCATTAATGATAAATACACCTCTATTCGTCATATATGGAATAGTTCCAAGGTATACATCCTGTATTACAGTATCAAAATCCTCGTGATCGGGATCAGTACAATACAGTTTCAATTTTGCCTTCAGGGGTACACTAAACGTAAGACCCCTTTCAATACACTCCTCAATTGAATAGCGTGGAGGATCAACATAATAATCAAGAAATTCCAGTACAAAATTATTTCTGGTATCAGAAATTGGAAAATTATCCTGGAAAACCTGATAGAGACCCTCATTTTTCCTATTTTCAGGAGTAGTTTCCAACTGGAAAAACTCTCTGAAAGATTTAAGTTGAACCTCTAGAAAATCAGGATATTGAAGCTGATTTCTATTTCGAGTAAAACTAATTCTTTGGGTAGTATTCTCTATTGACATTTAAAATATGGGATTATTTGAACCTAAAACAATAAAATAGCAAAAAGCTTTAGGCTTTCTTCAACCATAAAAAAAGGAGAAGAAATCCTAAAGCCTAAATAGATTAATTTGTTGTCCTATTTAAGTTCAACCTCAGCTCCTGCTTCTTCTAATTGCTTTTTGAGTGATTCAGCTTCATCTTTAGTTACACCTTCTTTAACTGGTGCTGGTGCGGAATCAACAACGCCTTTTGCTTCTTTAAGACCTAAACCGGTAAGTTCTTTTACCATCTTAACGATTTGAAGTTTAGCTCCACCTGGGGCTGTAAGAATAACATCGAAAGAAGTTTTTTCTTCAGCTGCGGCGCCATCACCACCAGCTGCAGGATCTGCAACTGCAACTGCTGCTGCTGCAGGTTCGATACCATGCTCATCCTTAAGTATTCCTAGTAATTCATTTACTTCTTTTACAGTTAATTCAACTAACTGATCTGCGAGTACTTTAACGTCTGCCATTTTTATTTAATTTAATAATGTGTTACGATTCTTGTTTTTCTGATAATGTTTCTAATGCTCCTGCCAATTGGCTTCCGCCTGATGAAAGTGCAGAAATTACTGACTTCATCGGTGACTGGAGTAAGGAGAGGGCATCTCCTATGAGCTCATTCTTAGATTTCAGGCTGGCAAGTAGATCTAACTGATCATCACCAAGATAGATAGACTGTTCAACAAAAGCTGCTTTGAGAATAGGTTTTTCGTTTTCCTTTCTAAACTCTTTAATAAGTTTAGCCGGAATATTACCTGTTTCACAAAACATTACTGAAGTTGAATCTATAAGTTTATCGTATAATGGTTCATAATCACCTTCTACTTTCTCCAAGGCTTGTCTAAGGAGTGTGTTCTTAACTACTAGCAAAGTAATATCCTTCTCAAAGCATTTTCTACGTAGCGAAGAGGTATCTTCAGCGTTTAGGCCGGAGATATCTGCCAGGTAGAAATGACTTGTTGCAGATAATTGTTGCTGCAGTCCTTCGATTATGGAATTCTTTTCTTCTCTTCTCATAATTCTGAGATTTGCGCTTTTAATAAAATTTATTCGTCAACTGCTTTAGTATCCACTTTGATACCTGGACTCATTGTACTTGACATAGAGATGCTTTTTAGGTATGTGCCCTTTGCAGAAGTAGGCTTAAGCTTAATAATTATAGCCATAAGCTCTTTTGCATTTTCATTTATTTGTTCTGCACTAAAAGATACTTTACCAATAGGGGAATGAATAATTCCAAATTTATCTACTTTGAAATCAATCTTACCCATTTTCACATCTGTAACTGCTTTTCCAATATCCATTGAAACTGTACCACTCTTTGGGTTCGGCATAAGGCCTCTTGGTCCTAAAACTCTACCAAGTTTACCAACTTTACCCATAACAGAAGGCATAGTAATAATTACGTCGATATCTGTCCAACCACCTTCAATTTTCTTAATATAGTCGTCCAATCCAACGTAATCAGCTCCTGCTGCTTTTGCCTCCTCCTCTTTATCGGGGGTGCATAAAACAAGAACTTTTACCTGTTTCCCTGTACCATGAGGTAAAGTTACAACTCCACGTACCATCTGATTAGCTTTCCTGGGATCAACACCAAGACGCACATTGAGATCAACAGATGCATCAAATTTTGTGCTTGATATTTCTTTCACCAAGGTAGAAGCTTCAGTAAGAGAGTAAATTTTACCCAATTCCAGTTTCTCTATAGCTGACTTCCTGTTTTTTGATAATTTAGTCATCGTACTAATTTGTTAATTGTTTGAAGGGAATGAACCTTGAATTTCAATTCCCATACTCCTTGCAGTTCCGGCTACCATTTTCATTGCAGAATCAACAGTAAAGCAATTCAGGTCAACCATTTTTGCTTCAGCAATTCCTTTAACCTGTTCCCAGGATATAGTAGCTACTTTCACACGATTTGATTCTGCAGAGCCAGACTTAAGTTTTGCTGTTTCCAACAACTGAACCGCAACCGGTGGAGTCTTAACAATAAAATCAAATGACTTATCACTATAAACAGTTATTATTACAGGTAATAATTTACCTGCCTGTTCTTGTGTTCTGGCATTGAACTGCTTACAGAAGTCCATGATGTTGACGCCTTTTGCACCCAACGCTGGTCCTACTGGAGGCGATGGATTAGCGGCTCCGCCACGAATCTGTAATTTGATCAAGCCTTGTATTTCTTTTGCCATGATTTACAATTGTTTTTCAGATTTCCGGTTTTTCAATCCTACTTGAATAATATATAGGAAGCATTAAGGGGATATATATTATCAGGATTGAATATTTTTAATAATTTAATTATCTTTTTCAACTTGCATAAAACTTAATTCGAGAGGTGTTTTTCTTCCAAATATTTTCACCATAACTTTAAGTTTCTTTTTCTCTTCATTCACTTCTTCTATAATTCCAGTAAAGCTGTTGAATGGACCATCTATTACTTTAACA
>JAGLSB010000296.1 GCA_023135955.1 Bacteroidales bacterium
TATTTACAAAAATCAAAAGTCAAAATAGATTTTCAAGATAAGAGAGTTGGCAATTATTATGACGTTAACTTGTTATATATTTACCTATTACTGAATAATTAGTTTTTTATGATAGATTTTCTCATCATTACCAACAGACAAATAGTAAATACCATTGTCAAAATTCTCAATGTTAAGTTTTATGGCTTCTCCGGGTTGATGTACATGATTCTCATAATAGACCATTTTGCCTAAAGCATCAAAAATGTGAAGGTTTAGTATTTCCTCAGAATTTCCAGGAAGAGTAATTTCAAATATACCAGTACTCGGATTCGGAAAAATATTTAAAGGATTTTCTGTATTGAATATTTCGTTTCTTTCTTCAATCCCTAGTGGATAATCCCAAAATATAAAAGAAAAATATCCCTCAACGCCTCCGGCACTTCCATCAACCTGCAGGAAATATCGCTCACCTGGAATTACAGCGACATTTTCGAGAGCAGCTGCATATGGTTCTACATCATAATAATCATCGAAAGCAGCAACCATTTCATAACCTGTAGGGCTGAAAATACTATCACATGCATCAGCTTTGTATAAGGCTAGCTGTGTATCCATACCCGGAGCATCAATACTTATTATACCACGTTCAGAGCCTACAAAAGTAAACCAAACTGAATTTTGCAAACCACCTTCAACGCACCAGTGCATTGGTTCATCACATTCACCTTCTGGAGGGTAGGGCTCATGGTCTTCTACAGTCGCGTTAATGTTGGTATATGGGCCTAAATGACCACCCCAGAGTATTTCTATTGCTTCGCAGACATCATCATTAGGGGGATTATTTACAACATTAATTTTAACAGTAGTGCTACCACTGCAGTTACCTAAAGTTCCTGAAACAGTATAAACAATACTTTCGGTTGGTGAGGCAATAACCGGATTATCTGTTGTTGAACTTAGCCCTTCTGCTGGACTCCAGCTATAATTTTCAGCTCCAATGGCCGTTAAAGCAACTGACTTTCCATTAACCAATAAAATTTCAGAATAAGGTAAAAATACATCAAGAGCTTCAACGACCTCAATGTAGCTTTTCTTTTCGAGTTTTTTTGTGCCATCGGGTCCGCTTATTTCCAGAAATATATCTTTTAATCCGGGACTGCTATATATTATCTTATGCGGACCCTTAGTATCAGCAGTGGCAGGACTAGCCCCTTTGCCAAAATCCCAAAGGTAATTTGTAACATCTCCATTAGAATTTTCAGTAAATTCTACTTCAGAACCTACACAAGTCAATACATTATTTGCATTAAAGAAAGGATTAAGAGTGGTATTACGGTTTGCATAAGCTCTAATGCATAAGTCAGCATCACGATATTCAATATCAGACCCCATAGCATCCCAATCAATTGCATCCTTACTTATCCATGAAAAGCCTTCTTGATTTATTTCCGGGGCTGCATATGGTTCACCCTGATAAGAAATAGTAGTTTCTGCCGGGATTGGATAATTATAACCAGGAGTGTTATATTTAACTTTAATATAATAATCGCCTTCCACTAGAGCCGCTATATCGAAAGTATAATAACCAGGAAACTTTACGATATTATTATAACTGGATGATATAAGATTCTCAAGTAATGAATCGCCCGTGAAATCATCATAAATTTCAATATCAATAAAAGTTCCACTTGAATTTATATAAGTTCCTATTTTGTTAATAAAATGCTCTGCAGGAGCTTCATATTTTACAAGCCCGTAACCAATTTCATGCCTGAAACCGTATGAAGATGTTGCGCCTAGAAAATCTTCCATGTACAAAGTATCTACTTCATCCAGATTAATCCTTTCTGGAAATATAGCAGAAGATGACAAAAATCGCGTATCTTCATAGGCTACATAAAAGTATCCCCCAAGTCCCCATTCGGTTCCCCAACTGTTTTTTACTATCCAACCTCCGATTGTTTCAGATGGACTTTCAGCTCCTCCTCTTATAACTTTTTCGTCATCCCACCCTATAATCAGAACAGCATGGTCTGGAGAATTAGTGCCACCATAAAAGAAAGTATAGTCCATAGAATTCATATAGGAATTCATATAATTACCACCAGTGTACATGGAAGCCGTTGCAGCTCCATTTTCATAAATTGCTTTTTTAACGATATTAACATCTTTTGGTAGCCATGTAACAGTTGGTACATAAGCAGGAATGGTTACACTTTCAGTCGGACAAGTTGCATATATATTCTTAGAATAGGGGTCGCTTGATTCCAAAACCGGTCCATCAAGCCTTGTGAGATATGCAGCAGCGATCAAATTATTTCCTCCTTCGTTAATACCAAATTCAAAACCATGGCATGTCCCCATATTTTCTTCAGAAAGATCAAAGCTACCGTGTCGATTAATTAACCAACTTGATTCAATAGCTCCTATACTGGCAAAAGTCCAGCATGAACCTAACGGATTCTGATCTTTTACAGAAGTAACACACCCCAGGTTTCTAAGATCGTATCTTAATGGAAGATCGGCAGTGCTTTTTTTTGAGTTAGGGACGGGTGACAGATATTCCTGATTGAAATTTAAATACAATGGACTCGGAATATATCCAAGGGAATTTTCATTCGTTGATTTTTTATCTGTAATATTGTCATATTGCTTGGAGAATTTTACAAATTCCGGATTTAATGGTGCTCTTTCGGGTTTGTTTTGGGCATTAAGAATTGTAATTATTGATATACCCACTATTGTTAGGAAAATATTTCTCATACTTAATAATTTTGTCTATCTCAATATTTTATTATGTAGTTTTAATAAGCAAATTTAATCAAAAAATGGTTCATGTGATTCAATGTTTGTGAATACCTAACAAATATTTAGAATTTAGTTTGACTTAAGATTAGTTAAATTTTTATAAAAAAGCTAATTTTGCACCCCAACAAAACAAACTCTTAAAGAAATGGGTATAGTAGATACTTTATTAGGAAAATTTCTAGGTAATAAGACTGAAAGAGACCTTAAAGAAATTCAGCCAATTGTAGATCAGATATTAGATGTATATCCGGATATTGAAAAATTAAGCGATAATGAACTTCGCGAAAAAACTTTTGAAATCAAAAAAAGAATTAAGGAGTTTGTCAGTAATGAAGAAAATGAGCGATTAAATTTGTCAAAAAAGTCTGAGGATAATCAGCTGGATGTTACTGAAAAAGAAAAAATTTATGAAAAATCAGATAAACTTGAAAAGGAAGTTGATGACAAGTACGAAGAAGTTTTGAATCAGGTACTTCCTGAAGTTTTTTCAATAGTAAAAGAAACAGCACGTCGTTTTACTGAAAATAAAAGTCTTGAGGTTACTGCACTTGACTTTGATAAAGATCTTTCTGTTGAAGGGGATCATATTGAGATTAAAGGTGATAAAGCTATTTGGCATAACAAATGGATAGCGGGCGGGAATGAGATTTTATGGGAAATGATTCATTACGATGTCCAGCTATTTGGTGGTGTAGCTCTTCATAAAGGGAAAATTGCTGAAATGGCTACTGGTGAAGGTAAAACTCTCGCCGCAACCTTACCTGTATTCCTAAATGCTCTCTCCGGTAAAGGTGTTCATATAGTTACGGTAAACGACTATTTGGCTAAAAGAGATGCTGAGTGGATGGGACCTATTTATCAATTCCATGGCTTAACTATAGATTGTATTGATAAACATCAGCCTAATTCTGAATCCAGACGGAAAGCCTATAATTGTGATATTACATATGGAACAAATAATGAATTTGGTTTTGATTATCTGCGCGACAATATGGCTTTAAGTCCGCAAGACCTGGTTCAAAGAAGACATAATTATTCGATTGTTGATGAGGTAGACTCTGTTTTAGTAGACGATGCCAGAACTCCGTTGATTATATCCGGGCCTATTCCCAAAGGTGATAAACAAGAGTTTCTTGAACTGAAACCCAGGGTAGAAAAGATTGTTGCGGCTCAAAGAAAACTCGTTAATGAAATTCTTGTTGAGGCAAAAAAACTTCTCAACAATGATGATACCGAAAAGGCTGGAGTAATGATGCTTAGAGCTCATAAGGGCTTCCCTAAGAATAAAGCTCTTATTAAATTTCTTTCTGAAGATGGGAATAAGACTCTTTTGCAAAAAACTGAAAATGTATATATGCAGGAGAATTCAAAAAGAATGCCTGAAATTACAAGTGAGTTGTACTTTATTATAGAGGAAAAACAAAATTCTATTGAATTGACTGATATCGGTATAGATCTTATTAGTTCCAGTGAAGAACCTGATTTTTTCGTATTACCAGATATTGGATCTGAAGTTGCAGATATCGAGAAATCTGAAAAAAACGAAAGTGAAAAGCTGAGAATCAAAGACAAGATGTTGCAGGATTATGCTGTAAAATCTGAAAGAGTTCATACAGTGAATCAACTTCTGAAAGCTTATGCTTTGTTTGAGAAGGATGTGGAGTATGTTGTAATTGACAGTAAAGTAAAAATTGTTGATGAGCAAACAGGACGTATTATGGAGGGCCGTCGTTATTCAGATGGTTTACATCAGGCTATTGAAGCCAAGGAAAATGCAAAAGTAGAAGCTGCCACCCAGACTTTTGCTACAATTACCTTACAGAACTATTTTAGGATGTATCAAAAACTGGCTGGTATGACCGGTACTGCTGAAACAGAGGCTGGGGAATTATGGGATATCTATAAACTTGATGTGGTAGTCATTCCTACAAATCGGCCTATTGTCAGGGACGATAGGGAAGACCTTGTATATAAAACAAAAAGAGAAAAATACAATTCTGTTGGTGATGAAGTAGCCAATCTTGTAAAACAAGGGCGTCCTGTTCTCGTGGGTACTACTTCTGTTGAAATCTCCGAATTATTAAGTCGAATGCTTAAAATGAAAGGCATTTCACATAATGTTTTAAATGCTAAATTGCATCAAAGGGAAGCAGATATTGTTGCTGAAGCGGGTAGAGCAGGAAACGTTACAATTGCTACAAACATGGCTGGTAGGGGAACCGATATAAAACTTTCGCCAGAGGTAGTTGAAGCAGGAGGGTTGGCTATTATTGGTACAGAACGTCATGAATCGAGAAGAGTCGATCGTCAGTTAAGGGGTAGAGCCGGTCGTCAGGGTGATCCTGGATCATCACAGTTTTATGTTTCACTGGAAGACGATTTGATGCGCTTATTTAGTTCTGAAAGAATTGCAGGATTAATGGATAAACTAGGCCTGAAAGAAGGTGAAGTGATTCAACATTCAATGATTTCTAAATCTATTGAGAGAGCCCAGAAGAAGGTTGAAGAAAACAACTTTGGAATTAGAAAACGATTGCTGGAATACGATGATGTAATGAATTCCCAGAGAGAAGTTATTTATAAACGTAGAAAGCATGCATTATATGGGGAAAGGTTGTCAGTTGATATTGCAAATATGATGTATGATGTTGTTGAGAGTATAGTGAATCAATATCATGAAGAGGCAAATTATGAAGATTTCAATTTCGAGTTAATCCGTACACTTTCAATTGAAAGTCCGGTTGATGAAAAAGAATTCAGAAAAATGAATGCTTCAGACCTTATTGAACGACTACATGAACTTATTCTTAATACATTCAAGCGTAAAGAAGAGGCAATTGCAAAACAAGCACAACCGGTAATTAAAGATGTTTACGAAAAACAATCTGCAATTTATGAAAATATCGTTGTTCCTGTTTCTGATGGATCAAGAATTTTTAGAGTAATTTCCAATTTGAAAAAAGCCTATGAGTCTGAGGCTATTGAAGTGATGAGAAGTTATGAGAAAACTGTTTCGCTCGCCACCATCGATGATAATTGGAAAGAACACTTACGAGAACTTGATGACCTTAAACAAAGTGTGCAGAACGCAAGTTATGAGCAAAAAGATCCATTGTTGATTTATAAGTTCGAATCATTCGGCTTATTCCAACAAGTAATCGATAAAGTGAATAAAGATGTGGTTTCTACTCTGATGAAAGGACATATTCCTATTTCTGATTCCAGCGGAGTGCAGAAAGCACAGGCTCCAAAGAGGTTGGATTTAAGTAAATTTGAAGCTAATAAGAATGAGACTCCAAAATATAATGATCCTTCAGGTGGCCCGGATTCAAAAAAATCACAACCTGTGAGAGTAGATAAAAAAACTGGGAGAAATGATCCATGTCCTTGCGGTAGTGGTAAGAAATACAAGAACTGTCATGGAAGATCAGGGGCTTAGGATTGTTTACTAACCGGATAATTAACACGCTAATAATTGAATATCAAAGAGTTGAAGTATTAGGTTGTATTTCAAACGAAATGGAATGGTAGAGTTATCCTAAAAGGTTTCACAAATAAATATTAAAAGAAAGTCCGACCCTAAATGGATTAACAGAATGATTACCTGCCGGGTTGTCATATATCCAGCCCGGATTAAAAAGACTTATATATTTATCATAAATCACAGGACTTGAGATATCAGTAAAAATTGAAATACCAAAGACATCATCGCCTTCTTCATTTTCCTTTATAAGATCTATCCCTAATAGGTAAGAAAGTCCCAGTGCAGTTAAGTGTGAAGCTCCATAAGAATTGCTTCCATTGTTATTTGAGAAATCTATCGCCGAAGAGTATGTTCCTCCTGTAATTCCAATCCACACATTAACATTCTGTATACTGTAATTGTATTTAATTGCAGCTCGAATAGCCACTACATTGCTTGTACGGAGTACATCTTCATCAAAAATATCAGTAAATCTATCTGTATTCCCTGATTCTTCAAGTACCCAATCGGAAGTAGAGCGTTGGCCTTTTAGGGCTACATGTACAGAATTTGAATAATATCCGCTTAACAAGCCAATCTCAAAATTGCTTTTTGTCTTTTTTATAATTCCCAATTGAGCAAAGAATCCCGGAATAACAACTTCCATGTCACTTTCTTTTACAAGATCAGGAGCATTCTCAGGAACCATTGGAACATTTACAATTGAAGGAATCTGATATCCACCCGCAAAAGTAAAATATGTTTTTTTAACTTTCTCTTTTGAAGGAACAATAACTGTAATGCCTTTTCCATCATCAATCTCTTGCTGTCCACTAGATTCTATGTAGCATGAGAAAGCTAATATGACTGAAAGAATTATTAATCTCATGATTTTGTTTATTCAAACTTAGCTAATTCTGATGAAATAATATGAGTTGAACTAGTTTTTAAGTTCATTTCAAGACTTATAGATTATTATTGTTATTTTTATTTCTTGAATATTTCATAAACCTGTAAATTTGAATTGTTCTTGAATTTAACAAAATGAATAAAGAAGTAAAAGTAAAAGTAAAAATCAAAGATAAACTCCTTTATGTAGATGATAGTGAGCCAAATCTGGTTCTGTTTAGGGCCACTTTTAAGGATGAATATGATGTATTTATTGCTGAATCTGCAAAAGAGGGTCTTGAATTACTTAAAGAGCATAAGTTTACTATTCTTGTAACAGATCAGCAAATGCCTGAAATGAAGGGTATTGAATTCCTTGAGATTGTTGCAGCAGAGATTCCGGAAGTAATGCGATTTATTCTTACGGCATATTCAACCTTCGATGTTGTTGTGGAGGCAATTAATAAAGGTCTCATTTATGGCTATTTTAATAAGCCGTTAAAAGTAGAGGAGATAAAAGCTTCCTTTAAAAAGGCTCAGGAAGTATATTATTTGCGGAAAAATAATAAAAATATGATTCTTGAGTTGGAAAGGGCAAATAATGAATTGTTGGAAATTGATAAGTCTAGGACTAAATACCTTAAGGAGACCACCAACCAGATTAGAAAGCCAATTAGTAAGATAATGAGCACCGTTCATATGCTTAAAGATCGGGTTGAGTCAAAAGATCTTAATGAACTGATTCCGTATCTCGATTCGGCAGTTTCAAAACTAGAGAGCTTTGCTTATGCATCTGAACAGCTTTCATTATTAAGAGATGATACCATAAAGCTTAAATTTGAAAAAATTTCATTAAAGGAATTGGTCGAGATTAGTATTATTGAAAATCGACCTGCCTTAAAGGAAAAAGAGATTAAAATAGATATAAGTGAAAAATTTGATAATATTTCAATAAATGGAGAATACAACCTGCTAACATATTGTTTATCAAGAGTTTTAATAAATTCAGTTTTGCATACGGAAAGTCAGGGTAATTTAATTATTAAGCTTGATAATATTGGGAATAATATCTTATGTGAATTTATTGATTCTGGGGAGAATTATACTGAAAAAGCTATTGAAGAATTAACTCATTTGTACAAAGAAAAATCCGAAATCTCTTCAATGAGTTCAGGAATAGAGACACTGCTAGTTGTTAATATTTTGCATGTTCATAAAGCTGAGATCAGTTTGAAGAAGAATGAAGATGAGACCTTTTCAACTATTTTGACTTTTCCAGGTTTAAAAGCTTGATAATAATCAGAAAGTAAATTAGCAAGTAGGATTAAGCTCATAATAAAAGCGATATGACCGACTCAATGCTTAAAGCTATAATGAAGCTATTTGCTATCCTTGCAAGTATAAACAAGGATGTTGCTCAGGTAATCTCACGTAATTTTGTAGAATCATTTCTTAGGACTCAGTTCACTGATAAAATTGTTGATGAATCAATTCTTATTTTCAATAAAGAGATAGATAGACTAGAAAGACTTGCTGGACTTAATGATACCAAAAGGACTTCTGCAATGTCGGTTAAAATATTAACCATTTGTAATCATATTAATCTTGAGCTTCATATAAAAAATAAATTCCTGATATTATTAAGCTTGATTAAATTTTCAAAATATTTTGATGATCAAGCTGATTCTGATTCTGATTTCAAACAAGCGATAAGTGACACCGTTAAAACTATCTCACAAGAGTTAGCTATACGAGAAAATGAATACGAAAATTGTAAAGCGTTTATATCGGATAAATTTTATCGGGTTCCGGAAAAGGAAAAACTATTTGTTGTTAGTGATGAGAGTAACTTTAGTTTTGACAAAATAAATCATCTGTATAGAGAAAATATTGAGATTCAGATTTTCTTTCTGAAAATACAACAAGCAGATTTATATTTATTTTATTTTTGGGGGAGCGGAAAGATTGAATTTGCAGGAAAAATTATACATCCTAATCATGTTTATTTTTTTGCAAAAGGTCAGGCTTTAAAAATTGAAGGAGTTAATACTGTCTATTATATCGACATCCTTAACGGATTCAGAAATAGATTAATTACAGAGCATGTCAGCTTTATTGCAAAAAACATTGAATTCCGGTATCCTAAAAGTAATAATGGAATTCATAAATTAAATTTTAAAGCTGAATCAGGTGAACTTATTGGGATAATGGGTGGCAGCGGGACAGGTAAATCTACGCTTATCAGACTTTTAAGTGGGAATTTTGCTCCCGATGAGGGAAATATATACATTAATGGTCATGATTTGATTAAAAGCGAATCGAAAATTAAAGGAATTATAGGCTATGTTCCTCAGGGCGACATGTTAATCGAGGATTTAACAGTTTACGAAAACTTGTATTACAATGCAAAATTATGCCTTGGTAACCTAAATGATAATCAAATACATGAAACTGTTTCTAATGCCCTGAATAAGTTTGATCTGTTTTATGTAAAAGATCTTAAAGTTGGTTCTCCTATAAATAAATTTATTAGCGGTGGTCAGAGAAAAAGGCTCAACATTGCTCTGGAGTTAATAATTGAGCCATATTTATTATTTGCTGATGAACCAACATCGGGGCTATCCTCCTCCGATTCTGAAAATGTTATGCACCTCTTAAAAGAGCATGCCAATCAGGGAAAAATTGTAATACTTAACATTCATCAACCTTCATCGGAATTATTTAAGATGTTGGATAAATTATTAATCTTAGATAAAGGTGGTTATCCTGTCTATTTAGGAAATCCCATAGATGCTTTTTCATATCTGAAGGAAATGGCCAGCAGGGTAGATGCCTCTGAAATTGAATGTTTATCCTGTGGAAACGTTCAAACAGATGATGTATTGAAAGTAATTGAAACAAAAAACGTAAATGAGTTTGGCGAATTTACAACTGAAAGGTTAATTCCTTCGGAAAAATGGTATTCATTATTTTTAAAAAATATTCAGGATAGAATACCACTAAAAGCAGAATTAAAAGAAATCCCAGCTCTGAAATTTAAGTCGCCAGGAGTTTTTAAACAATTTCTAATTTATAGTAAAAGAAATTTTTTCACTAAACTTGCCGATAAGCAATTTCTGATTTTCTCTTTATCTATCGCCCCGGTTCTTGCTTTTATTATCGGATTCTTTACTAAATATGTAAGTGGTGATGGTAATGACGCCACAGAATACGTATTTAGAAATAATGAGAACCTACCAGCCTATATTTTCATGGCTGTTATATTTGCACTGTTTGTCGGATTAATTATTAGTGCAGAAGAAATAATAAAAGACAGGCAAATTCTAATCAGAGAAAAGTTTTTAAATCTCAGCAGGGTTTCATATTTAAATTCTAAAATTATTTTTTTGTTCAGTCTTACTGCACTTCAAATGTTTGTATTTGTAGTTATTGGGAATGGAATCCTTGAGGTAAAAAACTTGAATTTTAGTTATTGGCTGGTTTTATTTTCAACAAGTAGTTTTGCTGTAATGCTTGGACTTAATATTTCATCAGGACTTAAATCGGTTGTTGCTATATATATAAATATCCCATTTATTTTGGTCCCGTTAATATTACTTTCCGGTGTTATTGTAAAATATGATAAACTGCATTATAAAGTGTCTTCTGCTGAATACGTGCCTGTTTCAGGAGATCTGATGGCATCGAGATGGGCATATGAGGCTTTAGTTGTAAATCAATTCAAAAATAATAATTACGAAAAATATTTTTATGATATAAACAAAGAATCTTCTAATCTCTTATATGAACTAAACTTTCTTATCCCGGCCATAAACAATAAAATATATGATTATGAGAGATATTTAATAAAGGAGAAAGGATCTGAAAATTATTTTAATTGTTTGTCGATCCTGGAAAATGCGATCGTGGAAATTGAAGGTATTGAGTTTGATGATTACACAATCGATGAACCAGTAATATCTATTGACGCTGAGAAACTTAAATTGGATATTGAAATTAAACGAAGTTTCCTTATTATAGAAACAAACATACTTGCGGCTGATAAGGATGAAATTATTAACAAACTTATTAATTCGGGTACTGCATTAGAAGAAATTGTAAAACTCAAATCAGAAAATTATAATAAAACAATTGCCGATCTGGTATTAAATAATAATGAACTTATTAAGATAAAAGAGCAAGGTGAAAAACTTATAAGAAAAGATAGTCCAATATACTATTATCCTTCTTCTGACTATGGGAGGGCACATTTCTATTCTGATATTAAAAGAATAGGCAAATGGGATATCGATACATTATGGTTCAATATATCTATATTGTGGCTTATGACTTTAGTATTATATTTATCATTGATAACAGATTTTCTAAAAAAAATGATTAATTTGCTTAATCGCTCGTACAAATAAAAATATTCGAATTTTGCTATGCAATTTTAATATTGAGAGGAGTGAAATTAGTAATTATCCTAAGAAGCTAGATAACTAATTAAATACAGTTAATTATATGGCTTCTGTCAAATATCAATAATATGAAAATATTTATAAAAAACTTTCTATGGATGATGATCGGGCTAATTATGATAATTGGATTTTCATCTTGTACCAACACAGGAAAAGAAACTAATAACGGCAATAGAGAGCAAATTGAAGATTTAAGCAATTCTGAAACAGACTCATATGATGATGAATTGACATTTTTTCTTCTACCATCGCCTGGTGAAATTATCGAAAGGTTAAAAGAAGCTAATATTGTATATGGAAAGAAATTTACCAATCCGATATCTAATAGTAATAATTATATTAGTTTACAATCTCAAGCTTTAAATCTGGGTATTTATGTTACCGATATGGCTTATTCAGCTGTTTTTACTAGATCCGCAGAGACCATTGAATATCTCAATATTATTCAAACTATGGGTAATGAAATTAATATTTCTTCTAGCGCTTTTAAATCACTGGTAGAAAGGTCAAAGGCGAATATTGGTAATATGGATTCATTAATTCTTATCTCAAACGATGCCTTTTATAATATGATTGATTTTCTGGAATCAGGTGGTAAGGAAAATATTATTTCTCTCATCTCTGCAGGAGCCT
>JAGLSB010000297.1 GCA_023135955.1 Bacteroidales bacterium
TCGTGTTTTTATATGCGTTGACCCTGACAAGGCATGCCTTGTCCCTACATTTTCACAATATATTCCCTATATTTGTGAGTTATTATAAATATTGATTTTATAAAAAACTGAAATGGCAAAGAATTTTGAAATGGAGAATTCTGCGATTAACTTAATCGCAAACGGTACTACTATTGAAGGAAATATTACATCAAATGGTGATATTCGCGTTGATGGAAGCCTTAAAGGTACAATGTCAACAAAAGGAAAAGTAATTGTTGGCGGTAGTGGTAAAATTAAAGGAGAAGTTCGTTGTAAGAATCTTGAGGTAGAGGGAAGTATTGATGGAAAAGTTTTTGTTGTAGAATTACTTTCTCTGCGATCAAGATCAAAACTTACGGGCGAGATAACAACAAATAAACTTGCTATTGAACCTGGTGCACATTTCACAGGAAAATGCGATATGACAGGAGCCCCACAAAGCAATCTTGAAAAAGAACCCGAACAAAAAGTCGCTGAAGAAAAGTAAAAATTCCGGACTGATAAAGTATGGCCATGTTTCCGGGATGGCTTTTCAAATGATCGCGATCATATTAGTGAGCGTGTGGGCCGGAACTAAACTAGACGAAAAATTTCATAAAGACCCCCCCCTTTTCCTTATCTTTTTTGTTATATTCGGAGTCTTTTTTGCACTTTATGTTGCATTAAAGGACTTTGTTAAATTCAAATGAAAGATGAAGGAAAACATTCGGGTTTATATTTCCTTATTGTTAATTTATCTGATACTTGCTGTTATAGGATTTATTGTTATCCAGATTTCCGAAATAGCCTTGTCATTTAAGCAAATTAGCACACTTCTTACAGGAGCCCTATTTATTTCAATTATTGTTATAACTATATTTTTAAAGGGTTTGAGCATGGAGAAAAGCAAAAATGTTTTGGCTACACTTTTGGCCATTGTGTTAAAATTTTTACTTTTTATTGCCTTAATCGGAATATACGCCCTAATATTTAAAGAACTTTCTTTAACTTTTCTTGTATCATTTTTTATAATATATATGACCTTTACTTCTTATCTTTTGATTACTTTTGTTAGAATACTTAAATTTAAAAATGAACTTAAACCTAATGTTAAAGGGGAATAAGAATAGAAAACTAATTATAGTTTCATTAATCTCAGCAACATTAACTCTATTTCCATATTTTGGAAGCGCCCAAAATTATAATGAGACCAGCGGGCAAGACGAACATGTTAACGACAGTCATTCTGCCGGGAATCACACATCTGATTTTGAAGACTCACATGTTGAAAAAGAATTTAATGCTGGAGAATTTATTCTTGACCACGTGAAAGATTCCCACGAATGGCATTTGTGGACAAAGGCTGATGGAAGTCATGTAAGCGTACCCCTTCCGATTATACTTCTTAGTAAAGAACAAGGTCTGGTTGCTTTTTTCTCTTCAAAGCTGGCGCATGGTCACCATTATAATGGTTTTTTTATTGAGGAAGGTAAAATATACGAAGAAACAACTAACCACGAAAGCATTGCTCCCCTCGACTTTTCAATTACTAAGAATGTTGCGGGGATGATGATTGCCTCATTGTTGATTCTTATTCTATTTATCAGAATGGGAAGTATTTATCGCAAGAAAACACATACTGTTCCAAGTGGTCTTAACGGCTTTTTGGAGCCAATGATACTTTTCATACGAGACGATATTGCTATCCCTAATATTGGAGAGGACAAGTACGAGAAATTTATGCCCTATTTACTTACGGTATTTTTCTTTATTCTTATGAATAATTTAATGGGTTTAGTGCCCGCGGTTATACCTTTCGGGGCTAATGTTACAGGTAATATTGCCGTAACGCTTGTACTTTCTACAATTACTTTTATTATTACCCAACTTAACGGTACCAAAACTTATTGGAAACATATTGTTGCCACTCCTGGGGTTCCCTTTTGGCTTGCTCCGGTTATGATACCAGTTGAAATTATTGGATTATTTTCGAAGCCTTTTGCTCTTATGATCAGGCTTTTTGCAAATATCACAGCAGGACATATAATCATTCTTAGTCTTGTGTCTCTAATTTTTATCTTTAAAAGCTTTGCAATAGCACCCGTGTCTATTGCCTTTGTGCTTTTCATGGATTGTATTGAAATTCTTGTTGCTTTTTTGCAGGCATATGTCTTTACATTGCTTTCAGCTTTATTTATAGGACTTGCGGCTAAAGAGCATCATCATTAATTTTACTAATTTAAATTTAAAGTTATGACAGGTACATTAGCAGCAGTTGGAGCAGGACTCGCCGTAATTGGCGCAGGACTCGGAATTGGAAGAATCGGAGGTCAGGCAATGGACGCTATCGCGCGCCAGCCAGAGGCCGTTTCTTTAATTCAAACAACAATGATCATCGCAGCAGCCCTTATTGAAGGTGCCGCTCTTTTTGCAATCGTTGTTGCTCTTATTGCGTAAATTACAAAGCCAGACTGATAACGGTTGGTTATCAGTCTGGCTGTTTTTTTGATTATGTAAATTACGGTGTGATTAAGTAATTTTCTTAAACACTTATTCAAACCCTAAAAATTAAATAAAATGGATCTTGTAACGCCGGGAATAGGATTGATATTCTGGACAACGATTATTTTTTCAATTTTACTGTTTCTATTGAAAAAATTCGCCTGGAAACCAATAAACAATGCCGTAAAGAACAGAGAAGAGAGCATCAAAGCGGCTCTGTCTGCTGCCGATAAGGCTAAGGATGAAATGCTTTTGTTGCAGGCTGATAATGAAAAAATTATCAAGGAAGCGCGAAATGAGCGAGACCTGATGATGAAGGAAGCAAAAGAATTAAAAGAAGCAATTATAAGTGAGGCTAAAGAAAAAGCTGAGATGGAAGGTAAAAAGCTAATTGAACAGGCAAGAAAAAGTATTCAGAATGAAAAATCTTCTGCTATCAACGAAATCAAAGAACAAGTAGCACAACTTTCCGTTGAAATAGCGGAGAAAATTCTGAGAGAAGAACTTGACAATGATCAACAACAGAAAGCTTTAATGAATAAACTTCTGGATGATATTAAACTGAATTAAAGCGGAATTATGAACGACAGTAAGATATCAGTTCGTTATGCGAAAGCACTATTCCTTTCGGCTCTTGAAGAGAAAAGTTTAGATGTGGTAATTAAAGATGTTGATTTGCTCAACTCAGCCTTTTTAGTTTCAGGATTTGTTGAAATGCTCGTGAGTCCGGTTGTAAAAACATCAGAAAAGAAAAAATTGGTAGATACCGTTTTTGCAAAAAGTCTTTCAGAGTTAAGTCTTAACTTTATGCATCTCATTCTTGCAAATAAACGAGAAGGCTACCTTGAAGGAATATTAAGGAATTTTAGTGGTTTATATCGAAAGCATAAAGGAATAAAAAACGCAGAATTAGTTATTCCTTTTGCGGCTTCTGATGAATATAAAAAGAAATTTCTTAATCTGCTTGAACAGGTTTTCGATGCAAAAATAGAACTAAAAAGCAAAATTAATCCGGATATTATCGGAGGGTTCATTTTAAAGGTCGAAGACGAACAGATTGACGCCAGCGTTAGCTCGTCACTTTCTAGAATTAAAAAGAATTTATTGGAAACATCTTATTGATAAATAAAATAAAACAATGGCTAATATTAAACCCGCAGAAGTATCTGAAGTGCTAAAGAAACAACTTCAGGGATTTAAAACCGGTATAGAACTCGAAGAAGTTGGATCTGTTTTACAGGTCGGAGATGGCATTGCACGTATTCATGGACTTTCAAAAGTTCAGTCAAATGAATTGGTTGAATTTGATAGTGGAGTAATGGGTATTATTTTGAATCTTGAGGAGGATAATGTTGGTGCAGTTCTTCTTGGCTCATCCGATTTAATTAAGGAGGGAGATACTGTAAAACGGACAAAACGCATTGCCTCTATTAAGGTGGGAGAAGGTCTTTTGGGTAGAATTATTAATACTCTTGGTGAACCTATCGATGGAAAAGGGCCAATTACCGGTGATAGTTATGAATTACCACTAGAGCGAAAGGCACCAGGAGTAATTTATCGTCAGCCGGTTAATGAACCACTCCAAACTGGGATCAAGGCCATCGATGCAATGATACCTATAGGAAGAGGTCAGCGAGAGTTAATTATTGGCGACCGACAAACTGGAAAAACAGCTGTTGCTCTGGATACAATTATTAATCAGAAAGAATTTTTCGAAAAAGGAAATCCTGTTTATTGTATTTATGTTGCCATTGGCCAAAAAGGATCTACCATTGCTAATGTTGCCAAAGTCCTTGAGGAAAAAGGTGCAATGCCATATACAATAATAGTATCTGCTACTGCGTCTGATCCGGCAGCACTTCAGTTTTACGCTCCTTTTGCTGGCGCTACCATTGGTGAGTTTTTCCGCGATACAGGTCGGCATGCCCTAATTATTTATGACGATCTTTCAAAACAGGCAGTTTCTTACAGAGAAGTATCACTTCTTCTTCGTCGACCACCGGGACGCGAAGCTTATCCCGGAGATGTATTCTATCTCCACTCTAGATTATTAGAGAGAGCAGCTAAAATTATTTCCTCTAACGAGATTGCCAAAGACATGAATGATATGCCGGAAGTGCTTAAGCCCATGGTAAAAGGTGGTGGTTCATTAACAGCCCTTCCAATTATTGAGACTCAGGCAGGAGACGTTTCGGCTTATATTCCAACCAATGTAATCTCTATTACAGACGGACAAATATTCCTTGAAAGTAACCTTTTCCTTTCCGGAGTTCGACCTGCAATTAATGTTGGTATTTCAGTGTCAAGGGTTGGGGGTAATGCCCAAATTAAATCGATGAAGAAAATTGCTGGCACATTAAAAATTGACCAGGCACAATACCGCGAGCTGGAAGCTTTTTCAAAATTTGGCTCCGACCTCGATGCGGCAACACTTGGGATTCTTGATAAAGGGGCAAAAAATGTGGAAATCCTAAAACAAGGACTTCATGAGCCTATGCCGGTTGAAAAGCAAGTTGCCATTATTTATTGTGGAGCAAAGGGTCTCCTTAGTGATGTTCCTGTTAAAAAGATAAAAGAATTTCAGACAGAATTTCTTGATTTCATGGAAGCAAAGCATAAGAGTATTCTCAAAGAGCTTGGTGAAGGGAATTATAATGATGAAATTACAGGAACTCTTGAGAAAGTGGCTAAAGAGGTGGCTGCAAAATATTTCGATAATAACTAAATAATTGACCATCTGATAAATGGCGAATTTAAAAGAGATACGTACCAGAATTGCTTCCGTAACATCCACACGGCAGATTACTTCTGCTATGAAAATGGTTTCGGCTGCAAAATTCAAAAGGGCACAGGATGCAATAGTACAACTTAGACCCTATGCAAACCTTTTGCATACCATCCTTTCATCGCTTGGCGACGCGCTTAAGAGCGATGAAGAGAATATTTATGTAAATCCTAAGACTTCAGGGAAAGTGTTATTGGTTGTTATTACTTCCAATAGAGGATTGTGCGGAGGATTTAATTCATCTGTTATTAAAAAAACCATTAGCTTAATCAATTACAAATTTAAGTCGAAGCCTGATAATATTACTACTGACCTTTATCTTGTAGGAAAGAAAGGCGAAGATTTTTTCAAGAAAACAGACTTGAATATCGTTGGGACTCACAATGAAATATTTTCAGATCTGAATCATAGTTCAGCTTCAATACTGGCAGAGGAATTAATTAAGTTATTTACGAATGGAGAATATAGCCATATTGAACTAATCTACAATCAGTTCAAAAATGCAGCAGTGCAAATTCTTACGAATGAACAGTTTTTACCTATTAAAATAGAAGAAAAGGAGGAGCAATCCTCAATGCATACTTTCACTGATTATATTTTTGAACCAACAAAAGAATATCTTGTTGATTTTCTTATACCCAAAAGCCTGAAGCTTCAGTTTTTCAAATCTATTATCGATTCGGTTGCTTCTGAGCATGGAGCCAGAATGACAGCTATGCATAAAGCGACAGACAATGCAACAGACATGATCAGAGATCTGAAACTTGACTATAATAAAGCCAGACAAGCAAGCATTACAAATGAAATTCTTGAAATTGTCTCAGGCGCAAACGCACTGGAAGGGTAGGTTTATTGTATTTTTTTTACAAAAAAAATACAATAAAATTATCCCTAATACTCATCCCAGCTCTTCACCATCACATCTTCAATATCCAGTGTACAAACAGCAATTAGGAATGCACTTGCAAGCCGGGCATTTGTAATAAGTGGTATATTGAAGTCAACCGCACCACGCCTAATAGAATAGTCATTCGAAAGTTCACTAGAAGATAAATCTTTTGGAATATTTATCACAAGGTCAATCATTCGGCCTTTTAGATAGTCAAGTGTGTTTGGCTTTTTGTCTTCATCCGGCCAATGTAAAGGAGTCGATTCTATGCCATTGAGCTTTAGAAAATCATGAGTCCCGAAAGTGGCAAAGAGATTGAATCCCTTTTCTTGCAAAAGCCTACAACTATTTACAAGCTCAACCTTTGATCGCATTGGGCCGGTTGAAAGAAGAATATTCTTTTTAGGTATAGTATATCCAACAGAAAGCATAGCCTTTAGTACTGCTTCATAGAAATTATCTCCAATACATCCTACCTCACCTGTTGATGCCATATCTACTCCGAGAACAGGATCAGCTTGTTTTAATCTGGAAAAAGAAAATTGGGGAGCTTTTATCCCAATATGATCCAGGTCATAAATTGATTTATTAGGCTTTTCAACAGGGATCCTCAGCATTACCTTTGTGGCCTGTTCAATAAGATTGGATTTTAAAACTTTTGACACGAAAGGCATACTACGAGACGCGCGAAGATTACATTCAATCACTTTTATATCATTATCTTTTGCCAAAAACTGCATATTAAAAGGCCCGCTGATATTCAATGCTTTCGCCAGGTCGCGTGCTATCTTTTTGATTCTTCTAGCCGTTTCAAAATAAATTTTTTGAGGTGGGAACACTATAGTTGCATCGCCAGAATGAACACCTGCAAATTCAACATGCTCCGAAATTGCGTAAGAAAACAATTCTCCATCTTTTCCAACTGCATCAATTTCAATTTCTTTGGCTTGTTCAATAAATTCTGATACAACTACAGGATACTGTTTAGACACATGAGTTGCAAGTTTCAAAAAATGTTCCAGCTCATCTCTATTAGACACCACGTTCATGGCGGCACCCGACAATACATATGAAGGTCTTATGAGAACAGGGAACCCTACAAAATCTACAAACTCAAAAATCTCTTTCATGCTTGAAAGCTCTTTCCATCTGGGCTGATCGATTCCGAGCTTGTCGAGTAGCATTGAAAATTTATGTCGGTTTTCGGCATTATCGATAGACTCAGGAGATGTTCCAAGTATATTTACTTTTTGAGCATGTAAACGCATCGCCAGATTATTGGGGATTTGTCCTCCCATAGATACAATTACCCCCTTCGGATTTTCCAGGTCATGTATATCCATTACCCTTTCAAAAGATAATTCGTCGAAATATAACCTATCGCAAACATCATAATCGGTGCTCACTGTTTCCGGATTATAATTGATCATTACTGAGCGGTAACCTTCTTCATTTACAGTATTCAAGGCATTTACACTACACCAGTCAAATGCCTTGAATACTGTAAATGAA
>JAGLSB010000298.1 GCA_023135955.1 Bacteroidales bacterium
ACAAGTATACTTCTCGATTCTTCATATGCTCTCTGTTTCTGAAGGAGAGTAGATTTAGATTTCTCTATTTCAGCTTCAGGGATAACTCCTTGGATAAACAAAGAAGAATCGCGGGAATATTGCTTTTGTGCAAGCTCCCTCTCACTTTCAAGAATTTTGCTTTGCTTTTTAAGTGTCCAGGAATAAGCTCCATATCTTTCGATCTCTTTTTCAAATGAATTGATCTTCTGAAAATGGTAATTAAGGGCTATAAAATTTCTGATATCTTCAAGTTGTTTTAAAAAACTGGAATATTCAGCTTGTATGGATCCTAGTCTTAAATAAGTAGGTAGGTCAAGGTTCAGAAGACTATCAGAATCGGTCATGCTCTCTTCCAATGACTGCATAATCTGAGATATTAAAAAAACATCTTCATAATCTGCAGGATTTTCGATTATTGCAAGAACTGTCCCGGCTTCAATTAAGTCATTATCTTCAACAAATAATTCCATAATTCGCCCATTTGTCCTGGCAATAGCATTCGATGGCGGATTTTCAGTAGTAACTTTTATTTTTGCCTGAACTATATGCGGATATTCAAATATATAGCTCCCAAAAAGAATGATGAATAGAACAAACAGGAAAGTAAGCATACCCCAACGCACTATCCAATTAGGAATATGTCCAAGAATTTCTTTTACATTCTCAGTCCTGAGCTCTATAGAAGGATTTTTTTTATCTTCAGACATAATATTCCAATTTAGGGCTGTCAAGATAATAAATTTAGCAAAGAGATAAAGATAATAAGATTAACAGCTTTTCAATAATAATACAAAAACCTGAAAACTTTATTTCTGTTATGGCTTTGTGCTGGTTGCTGGTTACTGGTTACTGGTTGCTGGGAAGATTAAGCGAAACCATAAACCATAAACAAAACTACATATCAATATTAGCATACTTAGCATGCTTTTCTATAAATTCTCTGCGAGGTGGTACATCATCACCCATAAGCATAGAAAATATTCTATCGGCTTCTGCTGCACTCTCTATGGTAACCTGACGCAGTGTACGAGCTTCAGGATTCATTGTTGTATCCCATAGCTGCTCGGCATTCATTTCACCAAGACCTTTATATCTTTGTATGTGAACTCCGACTCCAAATTCCTCTTGTGTTGCTTGTCTTTCTTCTTCAGTCCAGCAATACTTAGCTTTAGCTCCTTTTTTTAGAAGGTATAATGGTGGTGTTGCTATATACAAATACCCATTTTTTATAAGATCGTTCATATAACGGAAGAAGAATGTCATAAGGAGGGTCATAATGTGGCTACCATCCACATCAGCATCCGTCATTATGATTATTTTATGATATCTGAGTTTTTCTAAATTCAGAGCTTTACTATCCTCTTCTGTACCAATAGTAACTCCCAAAGCAGTAAACATGTTTTTTATTTCCTCATTCTCAAATATCTTATGAAGCATTGCTTTTTCAACATTCAGAATTTTACCCCTAAGAGGCAAGATTGCCTGAAATGCTCTATCTCTTCCTTGTTTAGCAGTTCCACCTGCAGAATCACCCTCGACAAGATACACTTCAGTTTTAGCAGGATCTTTATCAGAACAGTCTGCCAATTTTCCTGGTAATCCGGCTCCTGATAAGACATTTTTTCTTTGTACAAGTTCTCTTGCTTTTCTTGCCGCATGACGAGCCTGAGCTGCAAGAATCACTTTACTAACAATAATTCTTGCATCTTTGGGATGCTCTTCAAGATAATTTGCGAGCTCACTACTCACAGCCTGATCAACCACACCCATTATATCAGAATTACCAAGCTTGGTTTTTGTCTGACCCTCAAATTGGGGTTCTGCAACCTTAATGGATATAATTCCCGTTAGACCCTCACGGAAGTCATCACCACTAATGTCAAATTTTAGCTTTGCAAGTAAACCAGATTTATCTGCATAAGACTTAAGAGTGCGAGTAAGTCCCCTTCTAAATCCTGAAAGATGCGTACCACCTTCAATAGTATTAATATTATTCACATAACTATGAATATTTTCTGAAAACGATGTATTATACTGCAAAGCTATTTCAACAGGAACTCCATTCTTTACCGTATCGATATAAATAATATCTTCAGTTAAAGCTTCACGAGTTGAATCAAGAAATTGCACAAATTCCTTTAGGCCCAATTCAGAATAATAATTTTCATTTCTATATTCACCATTACTATTACCGTTGCCGTTGCCGTTGTTGTCCCCATTTC
>JAGLSB010000299.1 GCA_023135955.1 Bacteroidales bacterium
TATATTTTAAAATTACCCAATGGATCCCTAATAATACAGCCATTCCAACTATCCCAATGCCGAAAAGACTTTCTGTTTCATATTTCCCGTCAGAATCAAGATACATTAAGCCCAGCCATAAATATAGGGAAAAATAGTATGCTCTTCCGGCAGCAATATTCAATAATTTTTTTCATAATTTATATATTTAGTTAGAATAACACAACGCAAAGTTATAAAAACCTAACATAACAAACAAATTATTAATTTTTTTATCTGTGGAAAAAATAATAAGTTTGGAAATATATGTAAGTTGATTAAAATTAGACCAGACTTTAAAATAATTATCGTCTAACTTCATTTAATTTTCTTTATATATAATGATATTTTTTATTTATTTTAGCACAGCGATTTTTAATTATGGGATATATTCCATTTGGAATTTCTCAAAAAGAGTATTTTTGATTTAATTAACCCTTCCAGAAATGAAAAAACTAATTTTTTTTGTAGACGACGACAAAATGATTTTAAATCTTTTAGAGTATACCTTGAATAACAGAGAGGATTATGATATTAGGACATTTCAAAGAGGAGAAGACTGTATTAAAGAGATTGACTCAAACCCTGAACTTATTGTATTAGATCATTATTTTGAAGAGATGAGCGAGAAGTTTCAAACCGGATTGGATATTCTGAAGGAAATTAAAAACGTGGCACCCCAAATACCTGTTATTATACTTTCGAATCATGAAGACGAAGATTTAATGAAGGAATATATTAAAAATGGCGCCAACCGATTCATAGCTAAAAATGACTTTTTTATTGACACTCTGATGGAGGCATTCGGCTTAGTATTAAAAAAAGAAACAAATTAAGAGAAAAAATTTGGGCCTGGTCAGAAAAATACGAAAATTAATTGGTTGTTATTGAGAGTTTTAATAACTTTCTTCAAATACTGACCTATTCAAAAATATCCTGCTTAAAGAAGCTTACATTTTTTGGTAAATAAATAAATATTTCTACTTTTGCACTTCAAATTTGGATAAGGTGAGAATGTTAGGAGACTATAATATTCCGTTTTACGGTTTAAAGGAGGACATTCACAAATACAATTTTGAAACTGATGATCAGTTCTTTGAATTTTTTGATAATCCGGATTTACCAGGTGGGGAGCTAAAAATTGATATGAACTTAAATAGAAAAGCAAGTTTTTTAGAACTTGATTTTCATTTTACAGGTTTTTTGAGATTGATTTGTGACCGTTGTTTAGATATCTTTGAATACTCTGTTGATTTTGAACAAAAATTATTTGTTCGCTTTGGGGAGGAAGATGAAGAACAATCGGACAATGTAGTTGTGATACCGAGGGATGAAACAAGATTGAATATTGCGCAGTTTATATATGAATATGCAGCATTAAATATTCCAGTAAAGAAAGCACACCCCGAAGACGAAAATTTTAAGTCTACGTGTAATCAGGAAATGATCAAGAAATTAGAACAGCATCAAGGAGCGTCAGATACTGAAGAATTTTCTGACCCCCGATGGCAAGCATTAAAGAATTTAAAAAATAATAATTGACACAAAATGGCACATCCTAAAAGGAAAATTTCCAGAACAAGAAGAGACAAAAGAAGGACTCATTATAAAGCCGAAGCACCAACATTGAGCACTTGTCCAACAACAGGAACAGTACACAAAAGACATAGAGCATACTATGTAGACGGCAACCTTTATTATAAAGGTCAGTTGGTAATTGACAAAGAAGATTAAACAGTTTTTGTGCCGATGGTATTAACCTAAGGGAGTATGCGAATAGGTATTGACATTATGGGGGGAGATTATGCTCCTGAAGCAACCGTTTCAGGTGCAATTCTAGCGCTAAAAGAAATCCCCGATAACATAGAATTAATTTTATTTGGAGAAAAGGAGTCCATTATTCGAAGTTCGGATAGTGGATTTGATTTTTCCGGGATGGAAATTGTTGAGACTTCTGAGTCAATTACAATGAGCGACCATCCTTATAAAGCTTTTTTTTCGAAGAAAAAATCAAGTATATACAAAGGTTTTCAGCAATTAAGATCAGGCAAGATTGATGCTTTTTGCAGTGCCGGAAACACTGGTGCAATGATGATTGGGGCAACTCAGATTATCAATGTTATTCCTGGAATTATAAGACCATCTATTGCAGCCAGAATCCCAAACATGAGCGGAAGACCATTAATCCTTCTTGATGTGGGATTAAATCCGGATAGTCGCCCCGATGTTTTATATCAATACGGTGTCATTGGAAAAATTTATGCTAAAAGTCTATTTAAAATTGAAGATCCTAAAATAGGCTTGGTTAATATTGGTGTTGAGGAAGAGAAAGGAAATCTGGCATCAAAGGCTGCATACCAATTAATGAAGGACGAGATTGACTTTAATTTCGTTGGAAATGTTGAGGCTAACGAAATATTTACAGATCCCAGATGTAATGTCCTCGTTTCCGATGGCTTCGTTGGGAACGTACTTTTAAAGGAAGCTGAAGGGTTCTATAAGTTGATTAAGAGTAGAAATATAAACGACGATTTTTTCGAATTATTTAATTTCGAGAATTTTGGAGGAACACCCATTCTTGGTGTGTGTAAACCGGTGGTTGTTGGCCATGGAATATCGAATGATGTGGCTATTAAAAATATGATCCTCCATACCTGGGAGGTTTTAAAAAGTAACTTAGTTGAAAATCTAAAATCAATTACTAGTAATGACTAAATTGAAGGCTGTAATAACTGGTGTTCATGGGTATTTACCTGAGTATCGGTTAACAAATGAGGAGTTGAGTACAATGGTCGACACTTCCGATGAGTGGATCATGCAACGAATTGGAATTAAAGAGAGAAGAATTCTAAAGGAGAAGGGCAAAGCGACATCTGACATGGGTGCAGAAGCCGTAAAAGGACTCTTGAAAAAGACAGGAACCAATCCCGAAGATATCGATTTGATTATTGTTTCAACGGTTACTCCGGACATGCTTTTTCCTTCAACAGCGAATCTGATTACTCATAAAGCGGGATTGAAAAATGCTTGGGGATTTGACCTTCTTGCTGCTTGTTCCGGATTTTTATTTGGACTTGAAACAGCGAATCGATTTGTTACTTCAGGACAGTATAAGAAGGTGATTCTGGTTGGAGCAGATATGATGTCGACCATAACCGATTATAGCGATCGCACCATCTGTCCTCTTTTTGGTGACGCCGCATCAGCTGTTTTGCTGGAGCCGACTAAAGATGAAAATATTGGTATTTTAGATCATTCTCTTTTTGTGGATGGCTCGGGAGGAGAACATTTAAACCTGAAGGCCGGAGGCTCATTGAATCCTGCTTCTCACGAAACCGTTGATAAGAAGTGGCATTATACCCATCAGGACGGAAAAGCCGTTTTTAAGGTTGCTGTTTCCTATATGGCCGACGTCTCAGTTGATGTAATGAAAAGAAATAACCTGAGTCCGGAAGATAATTTGTGGCTGGTTCCCCATCAGGCAAATATGAGGATTATTGAAGCCGTTGCACGCAGAATGGGTCTTGCAAAGGAAAAAGTAATGGTGAATATTCAGAAATATGGTAACACAACTGCCGCTACAATACCTCTTTGTTTGTGGGAATGGGAAGATCAACTTAAAAAGGGGGATGACCTCATCCTTACTGCCTTTGGAGGTGGATATACCTGGGGAGCAATTTATTTGAAGTGGGCATATTAAAATGTAGGGACAAGGCATGCAGGGTCAACGCATTTAAATTCTA
>JAGLSB010000003.1 GCA_023135955.1 Bacteroidales bacterium
CATCCATACCATGCACATCAGAACCACAAATTCCGCAAGCTTTAACATGTACCAATACTTCATTTTCTGAAATTATTGGATCGGGTACGTCTTTATAAACAAATTCATTGTATTTCTCAAGGACGAGTGCTTTCATTTTGTTTTTTTAAAAAGTTTCAACCCACTAAAGTAATAAAAGATAATGTATGGTGTTGGGAAAACCAGACTCAATTAAAATAAATAATAGGACTTGAAAGCACTGGAAGAGATTATTTTAAGCTGTCATTATCAAGATTTCTTGATGAATGATAAATTCTTAAAATATCAACTTGATATTCATTAACAATTCTATAAATAATACGGTAATTTCCAGAAATAATTTCTCTTAACGATTTCTTATCTATTTCTGGCACAATGCGTCCTAAATAAGGCTGATCAATCAATAATTGGACGCGGAAATATATTTTATTTACGGTGATCTGAGCATATCTGGTTGAATCTTCTGCGATGAAATCAAAAATAGCTTTTATATCCGAAATAGATATGGGTGTCCAGTTTAGCTTGACCATTTGCCAATAATAGTTTTAACATCCTCATTGGATATCACATTTTCCTCAATAGACTGAGTCAAACCTTCCTCAACTTTTTCAATAAAAATAAGCTGCTCAATCAACTCGTCTATGGAAAATAAATCTGGAAGCTTTTCGATTGTTTTTTTTACTGTATTCTTTGATAACATAATTTCCTGCTTTTATTACAAAGGTACATAATTTTTATATCCTCTTTAACTCTGGTTCTTGCAATTAAGCCAAATAAATCCCTACAAATATTGTTGCCGATATTTCTCAATTTTCCTTATTAATAAGAGTCGAGGTATAATACTTACATTTTATATTTATTACATTCTGAATTTTTTCCCAACTAAGGTTCTTTTGAGTAATCATATCCGGCCAATCATTGAGGTCAACCTCATCAAAATAAGTTAAACTTTTAAGTACATGAAAGGAATTACGTTTATCATATTTCGATTCGTAGAAAGTCAACATATCAGAAATTGAGAAATCATTTAGAAGAATATATATATCGATAAAATCTTTTACTCTTGTTCCACTTCCTTCAATTGCATTTAGACTTGAGCTATCAGTACAAGCTAAAAATATTAACTTCTATTCTATAACTATTTTTTCTGTACCAGAATACTTATCGCTTCTTAGCTGAATGAAATAGATTCCTTGGGCATAATTGCTTAAATTGATTTTTTCAAGGGATTCTGTTATATGATAATTCTCATACACAACTCGACCATTTACATCAACGATTTTAACAATCAGCTCATCTTTTAAGAGATCATTTGCTTCAAAATAGAATATTCCTGTTGAAGGATTTGGGTAAATCTTTGCAAGATCACCAAAGTCAATGCTGCTTATTCCTGTTGTAATATCTACAGTTTGAGTATTGCTAACTTCACCACAATATTCGCTATAAGCTGTTAAAACAACTGAATAGCTACCTCCTGAAACATAAGTATAAACAGGGTTCTCGGCTATGTCTGTTGCTCCATCTCCAAAATCCCAGAGGTATGAGCTTGCATCTGTGGAAGTATTGGTAAAGCTAACTTC
>JAGLSB010000030.1 GCA_023135955.1 Bacteroidales bacterium
AGAAATTAAAATATTAACATAGAATTCATTGACAAATCTAATTAATATTTAGATAATTGATTGTGAATAATATAATTTTGAATAATATCTAAAAAGATTTTAATTTATAAGACATATTGAAAAATTTATGAAGAATACTGGACAAGATCTTGTGAAGCGAATAGCTAGTTTAGTTAGACAAAATCAAGATTTAAATAATGAAAATGAGGATCTGAGAAATCAAGTAAATGATCTTAAAACGGAACTTGAGGTCTATAAGAAAGATTTCTCAATATCGCGTTCAGAGAAAATCGAGGGTAAAATCTTGCTGGAAAAAGCTACATCGCTTAGGTTTAATATGGCTACTGTAATGTTTGCAGATATACATGGCTTCGAGAATATTAAGGAAGGAATGGATAGCGCGCAGGTCATGGATGACCTTGATGAGATTTTATTTCATTTTGATGAAATACTGAAAAAATATAAGATTCAAAAAATTAAGACTATTGGTGATACTATTATGGCAGCCGGAGGAGTTCCTAAAAAGAATATGACCAATCCTGTTGATGTTGTTCTGGCTGCCATTGAGATGCAAAATTTTCTTAAAGATCATTGTGCGAAAGATTCTTCCGAAAATAAAATATGGAACCTGAAAATTGGTATTCATACTGGGCCGGTTACTGCAACTATTAGCGGGAAGAAAAAGAAAACTTACGAAATAAAGGGCGATACTGTAAATATGGCGACAAGAATGCAGTCTTATGCCAGGGATGGAGATATTCATATTTCAGTTATGACCTATGAGCTTACAAAGGAATTTTTTGAGTGCGAATATTTTGGGAAAATGCCCGTAAAGTACAAAGCGGATCTTGAGATTTTTGATGTCAAAGCTTTAAAACCTGAATTCTCAGAAGACAATGCCGGATCTATTCCTAATGAAAAGTTTGGTATTAAATTCAAACTGATTCAGTTTATGGATATACAGGAATTGATCCTCGATAAACTTGAAAAAGAGCTACCCTCATATTTATACTACCACAATGTTAAACATACTGTGGATGTAGTAACTGAGGTTGAATTGATGGGTTGGGCTGAAAGTGTGACTGATGAAGAGATACTTTTACTAAAAACTGCAGGTTTATTTCATGATGCAGGTCACACAGTCGAATACGACGAACATGAGTATCATGGAACAGTAATGGTGAAGGAGATGCTTCCTGATTATGGTTATTCTGAAGATCAAATAAACAGAATTTGTGACATTATCATGGCAACAAAAATGCCTCCACAACCCAAAGACCTTTTACAAAGAATTATTTGTGATGCTGATCTGGATTATTTAGGCAGGAGTGATATGATTCCTGTTTCAAATACATTATATGAAGAGCTAAAAGAGCAAAATAAAATTGGAACAATTGATGACTGGAACAGATTACAAATAAAATTTATTTCTGTGCATCAATATTTCACGCAAACTGCCCGAAGCCTAAGGGAAGTGAATAAGCAATTGCAGATTGAGAGAATAAGGAGTCTTTTGCCTGAAGAGTGAGGATGGTGTGGCGGAGTGCTAGGGTCTAGTGTGGTGATGCTATCTAACAATTACACTCTTATCAAAATCCAGAAAGAAAGTAGTGCCTTCACCTACTGTGCTTTTATAAGATATTTTTGCTCCCATAATTTCAGCCAAACCTTTAGAGATAGCCAGACCAAGTCCTGCACCTTGTTTAAATTTTTCTTGCATATTTTCATTCTTTACAAAAGACTTAAATACATAAGGACGGAAGTGCTCAGGAATTCCCGGTCCGTTATCTGACACAAAGATGCTGAGATATTTATTGTTTATTTTATATCCCAGGCATACTTCTCCCTCCGATGAATATTTTGATGCATTAGTAACCAGATTTGTAATAATCTGCTCTAGCTTCACAAGATCTGTCCTGACAATAAGATTTTCATTGAGTTTTGGTAAGTCAGTAACAAATGTAATTTCCTTTTCCCTAAAAAATTCATTCAGGAATTTATATAAATTCGTCAGAATAACATTCAAATCAATGTCTTCATATTTCACCTGCAATGAATTTGATTCAATCATTGAAATTTCAATAAGATTATTCAGAATTTCCATCAAATATTCTCCCCTTCCACTGATAATCTCGAGGTATGATTTTCTTTTCTCAGGGCTCAGTTCTTCATTATTCAAAAGTGTAGTAAAACCAAGGATCCCATTCATTGGGGTCCTTATTTCATGCGATATATTTGCCAGAAACATTGATTTAAGTTTGTCAGATTCTATGGCCTTATTAGTAATCTTCTCAAGTTCCTTTGTCCGCCTTAATATTCTATCTTCTAATTCAAAGTTTATCCTTTCAACCTTCCTTTTTTCAACCTCCAGCAAATTTTTGTGATAAAAATTCATTCTTAAGGTTAATTCATAAAAATATGAGGAGAACATACCAAGTAGATTAGCTGAAATAAGGAAGAAATTAATTGTTATAATGTAATCAATAGAATAATCAATGAAGAATAATATTACTATTTCGAAACTAATTACTATCATCCATGATGCT
>JAGLSB010000300.1 GCA_023135955.1 Bacteroidales bacterium
AAAAAGGATCAGCCCTTCTTTTTATACCTGTCATACAATATGCCACATGTCCCCCTCTTTGTCTCCAAAAAGTATGATGGAGTTTCACCAAGAGGACTTTTCGGGGATGTGATGATGGAGGTGGATTGGAGTGTGGGGGAAATCCTTACCTGTCTCAAAGAATTCGGACTGGACGAACAAACCATGATTGTTTTCACCAGCGACAATGGTCCGTGGTTACAATATGGTATTGATGGTGGATCTGCAGGGCCTCTGCGTGCAGGCAAAGGGACACTGTATGAAGGGGGTGTCAGGGTGCCTGCCATCTTCAGGTGGCCAGGAAAAATCCCCGCAGGTGAAACATCGGGAGTCATCTCAGGAAATCATGACCTGTTGCCAACTTTTACCGAACTGGCCGGTGCTTCAGTCCCTTCAGACCGCACCATTGATGGACGTACCCTTTGGCCATTGCTTTCAGGAGAAAATACTGAAACGCCCCATGAATTTTTTCACTACATGGGAGGCAGTTCAAAAGGCAAAGTAAATTATCATGGAATACGGGATGAACGATGGAAATTGATGGTGAATGTCAATCCTGAAGGGGAAGTCATCGCCAAAGAATTGTATGATCTGGGTGCCGATGTGGGAGAGAAATTCAACAGGATCGAACAGCATCCGGAAATAGCAGACCGACTAAGAGATGAGGCACAATTGTTTTATATAGATATAACTAAAAATGTACGCCATGTTGACTAGAACTTTCTTTTTAGCCCTTCTCGCTACAGGGCTGTCAATGCTGCCTGTGACATCCCAGACCCCATTGATTGATGTAGAGAATCCGAATATCCTGATCCTTTTGGCTGATGATCTTGGTTATGCAGACCTGAGCTGTTACGGCAGTGCGCATATAAGCACCCCGGTCCTTGACAGTATTGCTGAAAAGGGCATCAGGTTTACCGACTTTTATGCCGGATCGGTGGTTTGCTCACCTTCCCGTGCTGCATTGTTAACAGGGAGGAATCACAACAGAACAGGCGTATACACGTGGATACCAGAAAATTCACCTATGCATCTTCCTGTTAATGAGATCACGATTGCTGAAATTCTGAAAAAGACAGGTTATCAGACTGTTCACATTGGCAAATGGCACCTGGGTCAATGGAAACAGGATAGCAATGAGCATGCTGGCCATACCATTCATCCTTCCATCAATGAATACGGATTCGATTACTGGTATGCCTGTGCCAACAATGCACTTCCTTCCCATAAAAATCCTTACAATTTCTATTTAAATGGCACTCCCCTGGGGGAACAACAGGGATATTCATGTCAGCTCGCAGCAGACCAGGCCATTACCTGGCTGGAGAAGCAGCGGAAACCAGACGAGCCTTTCTATATGCAGATCTGGTTCAATGAACCGCACGAAATAGTGGCAGCGCCAGAGACGTTCAGGAAACGACACCTGGATAAGGGGCTCACAGAGCATCAGGCCGATTACTACGGTTGCATCGAAAACATGGATCAGGCCATTGGCAGGGTACTTCGCAAACTTAATGACCTGGGTATTTCAAGGGAAACGCTTGTAATTTTCACATCCGACAACGGAAGTCGGTTCCCGGGATCCAACGGCATTCTGAAAGGTAAAAAGGGACAGGTCTGGGAGGGGGGTATCCGGGTTCCTTCCATCTTTTACTGGAAAGATACTTTTGTGCCCGACTGGAACCAAGATGCACCTTGCGGAATAATAGATTTGTTTCCGACACTTTGTGAACTGATAAACCAGGCAGCAGAGAATAGCTTGGTGATTGACGGAGTCAGCCTGATGCCTTTGTTAAACAAAAAGACCTTCGTCAGGAACAAACCCTTATACACTTTTCACCATCATGGTGCTGCAGCATCCTTACGAAACGGGGACATGTGCCTGGTTGGCTTTCTGAATGAGAAGAGTCCGGGATCAAGCCGGTTTCGTCAGGAGCATTATGCTTTTATGAAACGAGCAAGTTTAACAACATTTGAACTGTATAACCTTAAGGATGATCCCTCTCAGACCAATGATATTGCAGAACAATATCCCGGAATTGTGGAGGAATTGAAATTAAGCATGATCCGGTTATACGATGAGACCATCAGCGAGGGTGTCGATTGGTTTCAATGAGCGATCGAATTTTAGCAGATTCAGGTTTCAACAAATAAAGTGAGTTCTCCCGGAATGCCCTCCAATTAAGGCGCATGTCTATATCCGAATCCCGATAAAATGGAAAGCAGGATTACTCCTATGCTACCGTCTATTTAAAATTCTTCCTGCCATTCCGGAGCCTGGTCCAGCATTTCCTGAAGCATGTTTTTAATCTGAATAACATCCCAGGTTAACCTAGTATCTATGGAATCCTCCTCCAGTTCATCAGTAGGAACATGAAAGAACCTGCCATCTTCATACAGCTTGTACTCTTTATCGCGCGCAAACCGGTCGTGGTACTCATGTATACCTGGCCCCAATCTCAGGTCGTAATGAATGAAGACTGCCTCTTTTTCATGATAGGGCTTTCCGGTTAACAGCGGCAGAAAACTCTGTCCGTCGTTGGCTTCACTATGCCCGGCCAGGTCTGCCAGAGTGGGATAGAAATCATTGAAGTCTATGAGTTCATCAAACACAGCACCTTCTTTGATATTACCGGGCCACCAGGCGATCAGCGGGACATTCGTCCCCGCGTTAAGCATGGTTCCTTTACCTCCCCTGTAGGTTCCGGCAAGCATCTCTGAGTAAATGTTCTTTTTAGTTCCGTTATCCCCGGTAAACATGATCAGTGTCCTGTCGGCAATACCCTCTTTTTCAACCTTGTTTTTTATTTCCCCGACAATCTTGTCAACATAGGCCATCATATCAGGAAAATTCTTTATATCATCTTTTTCTCGCAGCGCTTTATTAGCAGATGCTTTAGAATCCGGAGTCGGTACAAATGGAGAATGGGTAAGGACCATGGGATAGTAGATGAAGAATGGTTGGTCTTTTTTACGTTCGATGAAATCCAAAACATAATTCTTGAAAATATCCGGACCAAATGCCTCCTCAAGTCCTGTCAACAATTTTCCATTTTGCTCGATACGGGGATTGTAAAAACGGCTGTCCGAACCAGTAAAATGCCAGAGGCAGTATTCATCAAAACCAAAAGTATGGGGGCGATCCAGATCATCCCAGCCAGGCCATTGCTCTCCTTTTTTCTCACCATGTTTCTTAACTCCGTTCAACTGCCATTTTCCAACTACGGCCGTAGCATATCCGGCATCTTTCATCACATTTCCAAAGGTTCTCTCATCAGGATTAAGGTATCCAAAACCTTCATAATTTCTGTAATTATACTTCCCTGTCATGATCTTCACTCTTGAGGGAGTGCATAGCGGTTGTGAATAACAGTTTAAAAAGCGTACTCCCTCCTCAGCCATCTGGTCAAGGTTCGGGGTCTGGTAAGACAATCCTCCGTTACATCCCAGTGTTTCGTAACCCAAATCATCTGCCATGATCAGTATGACATTGATCTTCTGATCTTTAGCCGGACTTGAATAGCTGGAGGTTATTAAATGGCTGATGAGAAGTATCCCGATAAGCATAAATATTGATCGAACTCTCATAATATCTCTTTTTAATGTTTTCGTAAATATATAGAATTAATGACCGCCAGGAAATGGAGAATTTGATCTTTTATTTACACATTTTGATCACTATTTCTCTGTCCACGGGGCGGTTTGCAGGGTTTCAAAACATACCTCAAAGTCATTCTTCCGGGGGGTCCGGTCTTTTGGCTGGTTCCACGATCCACAATTTTCCTGAATTCATCCCATAGTTCTCCGACCAATTCAGGATAGTAGGCCTGGCTGTAATCGGCCTTCAAATAGATAATTCAACCAGGGCATCCATCTCTAATATGATTTTTGAATGAGTTTTCCATGATATTGGATTTTATAATCTATATCCTGTTTTTATATATGGAAAAATCGAGCTATATTAAAGCCTTTAATATTTTAAGACTATAGTATTTATGGTAATCGGTGAATTAATAGCGTCCTGGAATTTTAAGGTCATTATTTACCTTGCGGCTTTTATTATTATTGCTGTTGCATCTGGTCAGATAGCTGAACAGTTTAAAAAAATTAAACTTCCTTTAATTACTGGTTTTCTGATAATAGGCTTACTGTCTGGACCGGAATTACTGGGGCTTATCGATCGGGAAGCAATTAACAGTCTGCATTTTTTAAATGATATTGCACTAGCTTTTATAGCTTTTGCTGTTGGATCAGAATTGTATTTAAAAGATCTCAGGAGCAAGATACGGAGCATTGTAATTATGACTGTATCTCAGATATTCATTACTTTCTTCCTGGTAAGTGGATGCTTCTATTTATTAGGATCTTTCCTTCCATTTACGAGTGAAATGAATACCTCAGCTCTTGTTGCAATCTCATTATTAGCAGGCACAATCGCAATAGCACGCTCGCCATCTTCAGCAATAGCCATCATAAATGAACTAAGAGCAAGAGGACCTTTTACACAAAAATCTATTGGTGTTACAGTAATAATAGACTTTGCAGTAATTATTCTTTTCGCTGTAATATTTACTATTTCCAAATCAATGATTAAATCTGCTGAATTTAAAATATTTTATATCATTCAGGTCTTTGCTGAGTTGTTATTAGCTGTTGGTTTCGGATTATTGATTTGGCTCCTCTTAAGAAAATTTTTTTCGTTGACAATATCTGCAAACTACAAAAAATTGCTTGTACTCTCTGTTGGATTTTTGGTATATTTTGTTTCTTCTTTAATCAGAAATTCCGCACAGGATAGATTAGGCGTCAGTTTACACATTGAACCTATGCTAGTATGCATTATTGGGAGTTTCCTTTTCACTAATTACTCCGAATATAAAAACGACTTTATAAAAATCATTAAAGAAACTGGCCCGCTTGTGTATATTGTCTTTTTTACACTTACAGGTGCTATGATTTCTGTAGAAGTAGTTATCTCCTTCTGGTTTGTAAGTTTAATTATTTTCGGAGTAAGAATTATTTCACTAATAATTGCATCTTATACCGGAAGTTTAATAACTGGAGATGATCCTCTTTGTAGAAAAATATCCTGGATGCCATATATTACTCAGGCAGGAGTTAGTGTAGGACTTGCAACCATTATTGCAAATGAATATACTGAATGGGGACCTCAATTCGCTATTATTATGATTTCAGTAATAGTTCTTAATCAGTTTATTGGTCCTCCATTATTTAAATGGTCTTTGCATCTTGTGAAAGAATCCCACTTACGACCGGACGGAAGTTACGATGCAGAAAAAAAAGTAATAATTTTTGGACATGAAAGTCAATCACAGGCATTGGCTCAGCAATTACATAACCATAACTGGAACGTAATCTTTTCTGTTATGGATCCTTCCAATGAAATGCTGAAAAGCGAAAAGTATAGCATTAAAAATTTTACCGGGACCGATATTCAATCATTAAGAGAACTTGAAGTCCATTCTGCCGATACTATTGTTTGTTTGTTAACTGATGAATTAAATTATGAAATTTGTGAAACTGCTTATGAAAACTGTGGCACAAACCATATGATTGCAAGATTGAATGACCGTAAATTATACAAGGAATTCCACAATTTAGGGGTTATGATTATTGAGCCGAATACTGCTATGGTATCCTTAATGGAGCATTTTGTAAGATCTCCAATTGCAACTTCATTATTACTGGGAATGGAAGAAAATCAGGACACAATGGATATCGAGATAAACAATCCGGATTTTCACGGTCTTACTCTAAGAGATCTAAGATTACCAAACGATGTAATTATATTATCTGTTTCCAGAGGTGAACATCCAATAATTTCACATGGATACACTCGTCTTAGGAAAGGAGATGTAATTACCCTTGTGGGTTGTACACAAAGTCTGGAAGAAGTTCAATTGAAACTAGATGGAACATAGGTTTTCCATTATTCCATTAAGACTAATCCCTCTTTTAATCCTACAATTCTTTTTCAAATTCAATTTTCACTACAAAAGCGAAATCATTGGTTTTCTTCGGTAATTCAAATAAAAATAAATCAGTATCTTCCGTCCATAAAACATCTTCTTCAAAACCAGGCATAGACACTTTTATTATCTGATTGTCTGTCAGTATATTACAATCAGAAAGACTTGAAATCCTGATCACTCCATTCTCTGGCCATCCTAATGAAATTACATAAAGTATATTTCCTTTTTTAGTAAATCTAATATCATTTCCATCACAATTATCCTTAAAAATCCATCTTGAATGCTGATCAGGAGTACGTAACTTTTCAGTAGGACCTTCTGCATGTACTTCCCATGGTCGCGTATCAAAAATAGCTTCTCCATTTTTATCAAGCCAATCCCCAATCTCAGCCAGAACTTTTTTCTGAGCATGAGGAATTGTTCCGTCGGCTTTCGGCGATAAATTTAATAAAAGACCTCCACCACGACTAACCCTATCAATTAATCCATCAATTATCTCATTAGCTGTCTTATAGGTTTGACCTTCAATATAACACCAGGCCGTATCACTAATTTTCATATCATCAATCCAGGGATTATCTAAGTTTGCATCCCTGTCGCGTCCTTCTTCATATGTTTGCATGCCAAATGATTCCGGGAAATTGAATTTCATACTCATCGGGAATTTATTCAATACTTCCAAAGGCTTACTCCATTCCTTCTCTTTATTAAGATAATAGGCTAACAAGCTTCTAACATCGGCTTCAGACTTCTCGTCCTGGAAGGTCCCTCCATCAAACCATACAAGGTCAGGCTGATATTTATCCATTACTTCTGTAACTTTGTTTCTCCATTCAACAATAAAGTCTTCCTTCTTTCTTCCTACTGCCTCATTCCAATAAAGATCTCCAAATTCAGGATCAAATATATCCCAGTCCTTCTCCAAAAATTCATTACGTAAAATAGTATCATTCTCAACATAGAAATCGGTATTGTATGGAAGATACCAATCAAATGTTCTTATATGATGGAAAGTTGCAATTACTTTCATATCCTTCTTTCTTAAGGCTTGTGTTAATTCTCCATACAAATCTCTTTCAGGGCCCATATCCATCGCATTCCATCTCGTATACTCACTATCCCAAAGGCAAAATCCGTCGTGATGAACTGTTGCAAGACCTGCATATTTAGCACCTGAACTTTTAATTATTTCCGCCCATTCATCTGGGTCATAATTTTCGGCTTTAAACATTGGAACAAAATCCTTAAATCCGAATTCTGACTGATCCCCATATGTTTCTTTATGATGCTCAAATACTGAATTACCAGGCACATACATTCTTTTAGCATACCACTCTGTTTTAAACGAGGGGACTGAATAAACACCCCAGTGTGCATATATGCCAAATTTAGCATCAATAAGCCATTCAGGAATTTCATGACTACTTAAGGATTCCCAAGTGGGATCATAAGTTTTATATTCTTGACCTTTTTCATCTTTTAAAAGGAAGTTACAAGAGCTATTCAAGAATAGTGCTATAAGTAAGATTAGTATGTTTTTCATGATAACTAAATTTTAGATATTTAAAAAAAACGAATATTGATTCTTTGCTGTTATTGAAGTAGCTCCCTTACAATCTGAGAAATAATTTTCCCGTCAGCTCTTCCTGCCAATTTCTTAGTCGCCATTCCCATTACTTTTCCCATATCAGCCATACTGCTTGCACCGGATTCAGTAACTATCTCTTTCAGAATCACTTTAACTTCTTCAGCACTCATCTGTGCAGGAAGGTAAACTTCGATGAATTCAGCTTCGACCTGCTCTTTTTCTGCCAGTTCAAGCCTGTTTTGCTCGGTGTAAATTGATGCTGACTCCTTCCTTTGCTTCACAAGCTTTTGCATTATTTTTATTTCTTCCTCATCGCTAAGATCCGAATCGGCAGATGTACTAGTTCTGGCTAATGTAAAAGCAGTCTTTACAGATCTCAATGCTTCAAGTTTAACTTTTTCCTTATCGCGCATTGCCTGCTTTATATCGTCGTTAATTTGTGTGGTGTATTTCATGTTTTTAGTCTTTATTATTTAATCCATCGGATATGAATCATGCACAAAACTCATCACTTTTCCCCATTTTACAAAATCAATCTGTTCCAATGTCTATCGTTTTTTATCTCCTGAGAAGCCGCAAGGCTTTGCAGCTCTTTTTTTCTAACTCCTATAATGTCTTCACTTCATCACTTCTTCACATTCAGTAATACAAGGGTGGCGTAAAATCTTACGCCTTCTACAGTGTTTCTATCTAATCAACATTGTCATGCAGATAAGAATTGTCTTCCCTTAGTTTCGGCCCGCCTTCGTCTTCGTCTTCAGACAATTTATACCTTGATGTCTCTGTCTCTTCTGATGGCTTCTCGCTTTTAATTTGAATTTGCTTTCGTAAATAGGCAGGCTGATTTTCCAGCTCTTCTATTGTTTCATTATCTGATTTGCTATTGTAGGCAGACGTTTTTGCCTGCTGCTCATGGGCCTTTTTTAATCTCTGAACTCTTTCCTGACGAGACTTAATGTCATTCTCAGGATTTGTCCCGGGCTGATTTTCATCGTATAAGACATATTCCTCTGCTTTATCATCGACACTGAACTCTATTCTTTGTTGAGTTTCACTAATATCTTTTTCTTTAATCTGAAAGTCATCATTGATCTGACTCGCATTAGAATGAGAATCTCTGAGAGGGATCTTATTTACATGAGGCTTTGTTGTATAATATTCAGGAATACTATTGGTTCCAAAACCGGTAGCAATAACCGTAACACTTATAGAGCTTTCCAGACTTTCATCTGTTCCCGCCCCCCAAATAATGAGTGCATTTTTATGTCCGGCATGATTTAGATAATCGGTAATCTCTCCAACCTCATCCATGCTTAACTCATCCTTTCCTGCAGTAATATTCAACAAAATACTTTTAGCACCTGTAATATCATTATTATTTAACAAAGGAGAAGAAAGTGCTCCTTCAATTGCATTAATAGCTCTATCCTCCCCACTTGCAGTAGCAGAACCAAGAATAGCTACACCCGATTTTTGCATCACAGTTTCCACATCGGCAAAATCGACATTAATATGTCCATGAACCGTAATTATCTCAGCTATTCCCTTTGCTGCTTTTGTAAGTACATCGTCAGCCCTGGCAAATGCCTCTGCAAGTTTCAGATCGCCATATACTTCTCTTAATTTCTGATTATTTATTACAAGTAATGAATCGACATGATGCTTTATTTCATCTATGCCTTTAATAGCCTGATCAATTTTTTGCTGACCTTCAAAACGAAACGGGATGGTCACTATGGCAACAGTTAATATCCCCATTTCTTTTGCAGTTTGAGCTATAACAGGTGCAGCACCAGTTCCGGTTCCTCCTCCCATACCTGCAGTAATAAATACCATTTTTGTATTCTTAGAAAGTATTTCTTTTATCTCATTGAGATTTTCAAGTGCAGCCTCTCTTCCTATCTCCGGTTTATTTCCGGCTCCCCTTCCTTCAGTAAGCGATTCACCCAACTGTATCTTAACAGATACGGGACTGTTGGTTAGTGCCTGAGCATCGGTATTACAAACTACAAAATTTACATCTTTTATCCCCTTGGAATACATGTGATTAACTGCATTACTTCCTCCACCTCCTACACCAATAACCTTAATTATTGATGACTGTCCTGCAGGCATGTCAAATTCCATTAAATCCTTTTCCATGACAAATAATTTAAGTTGGTTTCTTTTAATTTATTCGCGTATCATCCTCTTCAAAGATATCGGAAATAACATTTCTTAAAGAGTCGATAATTTTTCCTTTAAATTTCGTTTTTTCTTTTTCTGGTTTTTTCTCTTGCTCTTTAAACTCCTCCTGATTTTTCACTCCAATTTCCTCTTTGTTTTCTTTCAAGTATTCAGAACCTTTAAGGAGCAAGCCTACCGAAGTAGAAAACATCGGTTGATTAACTTCTTCATTTGATTCTTTAACCAGATGTTCGGTTGGATACCCTACCCTTACGTCTAATCCGGTTTTAAACTTAACAAGTTGTGGCAGATGAAGTAGCAAGGCACCACCTCCTGTAAGAACTATTCCGGCAGACAACTTATCTAAATAACCTGAATTCTCAGCCTCAAACATTACAGCATCAATTATTTCTTCCATTCTTGACTGAATGATATAAGCCAGACTTTTAAAACTGATCTCCTTGGGTTCACGACCGCTTATTCCAGGAATCGTGACTACCTTATCTTCCTTTGCAAGGTCGCCGAGGGCTGATCCAAACTGAAGTTTCAAAGACTCTGCTTGTCTTTGTAAAATAGAACAACCCTCTTTAATGTCGCGGGTAACTACATTTCCGCCAAAAGGGATAACTGCAGTATGACGAATAATATCATCATAATAGATAGCTACATCAGTTGTCCCTCCTCCAATATCCACAAGGGCTACGCCTGCTTCTTTTTCATCGTCAGTAAGCACAGCTTCACTAGATGCAAGTGGCTCAAGCACTAATTGCTTCACATTTAAATTTACGCGATTAATACATTTTTCAATATTTTTTGCTGAGGCAATTTGCCCAACTACAATATGAAAATTCGCTTCCAGTCGCTTACCCGACATACCGATTGGGTTTTTCACGCCTGTTTCACTATCCACAATAAAATTCTGCGGAAGTACATGTAGAATTTCTTCTCCAACATCGACAGGAATCTTATACATATCCTCAACAAGTGTTCGTATGTCATCGCGTGTTATTTCATCCTCATAGGAATCGCGGTTTAAATACCCCCGATTTCTAAGCGATTTTATGTGTTGTCCGGCTATTCCAACGAAAACGTCCTGAAAATGAATCCCTGACTTTTGTCTTGCCTCACGTACAGTGGTCTCAATTGCGTTTACAGTCTCTTCAATATTTAATACCACTCCACGCTTCACACCCTTTGAGGGCGTGTCGCTCAAGCCAAGAACCTCCAGCTTGCCGCTTTCATTAATACGTCCTACAATAGCAACAATTTTTGTTGTACCAATATCGATCGCTGCTACGATTTGATCTTTTTTTGCCATAGTGTTATCTTTTAGAACAGATTACTTGATTATTATATTTTAAGTTTATTATTTCATAATTATTCCAGCCTTCGTATGCCAGACCTTCTTCATAAAGTATTTTCAGGTTCCTGAATTTTAATTCCAGGTTTTCCGCATTGCCAAGTAGAATTTGATGAGCACCTACTCTTGGAATAATTTCAAATTCCTGATTCCGGTTATAATAGATTTGAACCAATTGTGATCTCCAAAACTTATCATTTCTGATAAAATTTAGAATCATTAGCAATTCAAACCATTCTTTATATTTATCCGTATCACTTAAATCAGAAATATTTCTTATAGCTTTAATTTCGTTCCCTTCGGTAAAATACCCGTTCGCCACCATAATATATGGAGTAAAATCTCCCTTGGGTGAAAACAAGTAACCTTCATTGTCCATATAATAGCCAGATCCTGTTTTTGTTAACACTTTTACGATAGGTTCACGCTGCAAAACTTTTACATACATGATACCATTCAGATCATGGTAAATCTCTGCTTCCTTTATATATGGAAGAGTACGGATTTTATTTTCAAGTTTCCGTGTATTAATGGCAGTCACAGGATAACCTAGTATCTCCTTCTCCTCCGACAAGATTATATGTTCAATATCCAATTTATCAAGAAATCCACTTTTTAAAGTATCATCCATTATTATTTGCAAATCATTGCATAAAAGTTCTCCACTTCTGTTGGCAGAAAAGGAAAGAAACAACACCAGATATGCTGTCAATAAAAGAGGCAATATAATATTTGCAATTCTTTTCATTCTTCCATTTTTAGCTTTAAGATTCCAGTTAATTGATCAATATCACCAGCTCCCATTGTGAGTAAAACCTGGGGGTTCATCTCGTCAATAACCCTTATTATCTGATCTTTAGCGCACATTATCCTTTCTCCCATATTAGATAATTTCTCAAAGATTATCTTTGAAGTAATGCCGGGAATAGGTTTTTCACGAGCCGGATAAATATCCAGAATTATTACATTATCAAGGAGTGAAAGACTTTCAGCAAAACCCTCAGCAAAATCCTGGGTCCTGGAATAAAGATGTGGCTGAAATATACCTGTTACAGGATTGTCAGTTATTTCCTTTACGGAAAGAATAAAAGCCCTGAGTTCTTCCGGATGATGTGCATAATCATCGATATAAAGTCTATTTTTACCTGCATACTGTATATCAAACCTCCTCTTAACTCCATGGTATTCTGAAATCCCCTTTATGAGTGACTCTTCTTTAATATTTATAAGCCATGAAACAGCAAGAGCAGCAATTGCATTCTCGAGATTTATCAAGCCTGAAAATCCCGATTTAAATCCACTAATAACTCCTCCCGGATAAACAAAATCGAAGGTGTAAAAATATCCGTCCTGAATAATTTCTTTAGCATAGAAATCTGATTCTCTATTATCTAATGAATATGTATATGATTCTATTCCTTCAGGAATATTTAAGGAAATCTTATTATTTAACAGCAGCTTACCATCCTTTTTCACTTGCGATAGAAACTGTTCAAAAGATCTCTTCAGATTTCCAAAATTTTCATAAATATCAAGATGATCAGCATCCAGGGAAGTTACAACAGCAATTTCGGGATAGAGATGAAGAAAAGACCTGTCAAATTCATCCGCTTCAACAATCATTAGCTCAGAATCAGAATCAAGTAACAAATTGCTATTCAAGTTTTTACTAATTCCGCCAAGGAATGCATTACATTTTCTGTCTGAGTGATTTAATATATTCGCCAACATCGCAGAAACGGTAGTCTTTCCATGTGTTCCAGATACTGCAATACCATTTTTACCTTCAATTATTTTTCCTAGTATTTCTGAACGCTTCCACAATTTGAATCCGATTTCTTTAAAATAGTTCATTTCCTTATGATCGGCTGGTATAGCAGGAGTATAAATTATAAGACTACTATCTATAATTTTAAAATCATCCGGTATCAAATCCGGATTATCTGAAAAATGAACAACTATTCCTTCCCTGGCAATCTGATCGGTAAGGGGTGTGGAAACCTTGTCGTAACCCATAACCATAAGTCCGATAGCATTGAAATAGCGGGCAATAGCAGACATTCCAATACCTCCTATACCAATAAAATAAACTCTTTCTATTTTATCAAATGCCATCATAATAATTCAAAAATCTCTTCCGCTATTCGTTTCGCGGAATTTGGCAGTGCCAGTTTTTTTATATTTTCAGATAATTCTTTTCTTTTTCCAATATTTCCAAGTAGATCCAAACTTGTTTGAACAAGCTCCTTTTCAGCCTCACTATCTCTTACCATCAATGCCGCTGATTTCTCGACCAGTGCCATAGCATTTTTTGTTTGATGATCTTCAGCAACATTAGGTGAAGGCACTAAAATAGCTGCCTTTCCAACTACTTGCAGTTCAGAGATAGTTCCAGCACCTGCTCTTGAGATAATTATATCGGCTACATAAAATGCCTTATCCATATCGCTGATAAAAGCATGGAGTTTCACATTTATTTTATTGCGTTTGTCTACTTCTGACTTCAATTTATCGTAATAGTATTTCCCACATTGCCATAATATCTGAACTTCATCAGGAAAAGTATCTATGGCCTTCAGAACACTCTGATTAATAGTTCCTGCCCCTAAACTTCCTCCAAGTATCAGTATTACAGGTTGATCTTTAATTAGACCAAAGCTTTTAAAAGCTTCCTCCGAGTCAATTTGAGAGTTGATCAAGTCGGGTCTTACAGGGTTTCCTGATAGCACTAACTTCTCAGCAGAAAAATATTTTTCCATACCCTCGTAGGCAATAAATATTTTACTCGCCTTCCGGGCTAAAATCTTATTTGTAAGGCCTGCATAACTGTTTTGCTCCTGCAGAACGGTAGGTATTCCTTTTGAAGCTGCCGCCCTGAGAATAGGTCCGCTAGCATAGCCTCCAACACCAACTGCAATCTGTGGTTTAAATTCTTCTATTATTCTGGCCGCTTTTCTCATACTCTTATATAGCTTAATAAAAAAGCTTATATTTTTAACACTCAACTTCCTCTGAAATCCTGCTACCGGAAGTCCGATAATCTTAAAACCAGCCTCCGGAACTTTTTGCATTTCAATTTTATCTTTCGCCCCAACAAAAAGAATCTCAGTATCAGGATGTAATTTCTTTATTGCTTTTGCAATGGAAATTGCAGGGAAAATATGTCCCCCGGTACCACCACCTCCTATTATGATCCTTTTATTTTTCATCTTTCTTCCACCTCCTCGGTTTCTAATAATTCTTCCCTATCGGCTTCAATTCCCCAACTTACACTAAGAATTACACCAAGTGAAATACTTGTAAAAAAGACGGAGGATCCACCGCTACTTATATAGGGCAAGGGTTGTCCTGTTACCGGGATGAGATTTACAGCCACACCCATATTTATAAGAGCCTGAAATACAATTAATAAACTAAGGCCAATGGCAAGCATTGCAGGGAAAGTTCTGACACTTTTTCTCACCATAAGTGCTGTCCTAAATAAGATCCACAAATAGAGGAAAAGAATAAATATTCCTCCTGCTAAACCATACTCTTCAATAATAATTGCGTATATAAAATCCGAATTTGCCTGAGGAAGCTTTTCCTTTTGCAGACTGTTACCAGGTCCTTTTCCAATTAACCCACCATTAACAATTGCCACTTTAGCACGGTTTATCTGATAATTTTTGACACTTTCGTTATCCTTATTCCAGAAATTCTCTACTCTATTCTGCCATGTTCCTGCTCTTCCCTCTATTTCAAAAAAATTCATTACCTGTATAAACAAAAAGAAAATTAATGCCGCTCCAACAATAGTGAGTAATAGGAATCTTATAGGAATGCGTCCGATAAACATCAGGATCAGGCTAGTTCCAAATAATAAGGCTGCTGTTGAAAAATTTGCAATTAATATCAGAAAACTTACTAATCCTACCCATGTTATAAGAGGTAAATAAGTCTCCTTAAAATTATTCAGGAAGTCTTGCCGCAAGGAGAGTATCCTTGCAACATACATTATTACAATTATTTTAGCAAAATCGGAGGGCTGCATAGTGATACCTATACCGGGAATATTAATGGCTCTTCTTGCAGAATTTACCTCTCGGCCTGCGATAAGTGTGAAAATTAATAGTATAACAACAAAATAAAGTAATATTTGAGAAAGCTTAGAGTAATAATGGTAAGGAACAATATGAGACAAAAAAAGAAACATAAATCCCACAAAAAGAATCACTATTTGCTTAAAAAGATAATAAACGGTGCTGTTAGTTGAGCCATATGCCAAAGACTGAGACGAGCTATAAACAGCCAACAATGATATCACGGCCAGCAGTACAACTACTATCCAAATTACCCTGTCTCCTTTTATATATTTAATAGTTCTCATTTATACTTTATTAATTCTCTTCTCCTCATCAGCATCCCGACACATCAGCACTCCTCTTCTATTTCATCTCCCTCCTCCCACCTATTTCAGCTCATTTCGACTTCTCAATGACCTCTGCCCAATTATTGTAGCGAAAGAAATCAGAACCAGCACATCACCACACTAACACACCA
>JAGLSB010000301.1 GCA_023135955.1 Bacteroidales bacterium
TTAACGCATTCAATTAAGTCCAAATTCGTTGTGCTATTTTTCTTGAAGTATAGGTATTAACCATAGAAATTAAAATAGTTATTGGACAAACTGAAAATGCATTATTATACTTATATTCAACTCTTTAAAATATTTATTTCACAACAAAAACTTACTTAATACACATTTTCAAGAACAAGTTACGACCATATTATTAATATAACAAAATTTTATATATCCTGATACAATTGATTCTGAACGTAGATGAAAAAAAGAAAGTTAATTTACTGATGGCTAGTCACTAACCATTATAATGGCTATAAGGCATTGAATGAAGGTTTAATTGAATTATAACTTGTAAGTTGAATAAGATTAATCAAACAAAAACAAACTAAAAAGTCATAAAACTCTAATACGAAACTACAGTAAAATAATACCTCTATGTAAATACTGCAGTTTCAGTATAGTAAATAATGCTATAAAACACACATTAAACAGTTAATCCTGAATATTTTGTACATTTGAAATAAAGACATATAATAATAGAATATTTAATCTGATAGAGTTTTATATAATAATTTTATGAGAAATCTTCTCAATATCACGAGTGACCCAAATGAAACAATTCAGGATGTAAGAACGCAATTATTATTCTTGATATTAATTATTATAAACATTCTGGGAGTTCCTATTGTAATCATTGGTTTCATTGAGGCTTTCATTCTTGGTCAATACTTAACAGCCTCGTCATATATTATTTTTTTCAGCCCTGTCTTATTTGCAACAATATTCCGAAAAAAAATATCTTATCAACTTTGCACCGGTTCTATATTATTAAGCCTGTACTTAATAGGAATTATTAATTTAATTATTTATGGCTTTAGTGGAGCTGCAACACCAATATTTTTACTGCTACTGGTTTTTACCACTGTTTTTTTTGACATTAAGGCCGGCTTCAAAGCTGTTTTACTTTGCTTATTACCAATGCTTATTGTTGGTTTTCTGTATATTCAAAATATATTATCCCTTGATATTTCCTTGAGAGAAATATCTACAATCCCGGTTTCATGGTTCACAGCTTCTGCAGTATTATTCTTTTTTGGAATTCTTATTGTATTAAGCTTTGGAATAATTCAAAAGAAGATGCTTCATAGTATGCAATTTTCAAAACAGAAAGCTGATGAATTTAAAAGAATAAATTTACAATTAAATGAAAATATTTTAATACGAAAGGAAACAGAAACTAAACTCAGGAATTTTCATAATAAACTTGAAGATCTAATAAAAGAAAGAACAAAAGAACTGGAAGAAAAAAACATTGAACTGGAAAAGTTTAACAAACTTTTTATTGGCCGTGAACTCAGAATTAAAGAACTGAAAGATAAGGTTAGAAAATTGAAAGAAAATGAAAAATAAAGATAAAACCAAAGAGCAACTTTTAAAAGAGATCAGTCAATTAAAAGTCAAAATTATTATATAAACTTAATTGAACTTATGAAAGAAATAATAAGTCAGTTTGAACAAAAATTAAAGAAGGAAGAAAAGGAATTACATAGCGATTCAAACGCAAATATAGAAAATATAGAGGTCGAATTGCTCCTGGATGCAATATTAAAACAATATGGATATGATTTCAGGAATTATTCGGCTGCTTCAAGGAAACGAAGGATAAAGAATTTCTTAAGCAATACAAAATATTCAAAAATTTCGGAATTGATTGTGCATTTGCTTTATGACACTACATTCCTCGAAAAATTTATATTCAATTTCTCTGTTACTGTAACGGAGATGTTCAGAGATCCATCAGTATACAAAACAATTAGAAAAATTGTTATTCCGTTATTGAAAACATATCCCTTTGTTAAAATCTGGCATGCCGGATGCGCCTCAGGAGAGGAGGTTTATTCGATGGCTATTCTATTAAAAGAAGAGGGTATATATGACAAGTGCCAGATTTATGCTACAGATATGAATGATAGTATTTTAAAACAGGCTAAAGAAGGAATTTACTCCATAAAATCCCTTAAAGAGTATACATATAATTATCAAAAAGCGGGTGGTGCGAATTCCTTTTCTGAGTTTTACTATTCCAAATATGATTCCATAATAATCAATAACGAACTGAAAAAAAATATAACATTTGCCAATCACAATCTTGTTACTGATTCTTTATTTGGAGAGATGCACTTTATTGTCTGCAGGAATGTGCTGATATATTTCAATAATATTTTGCAGGATCGGGTATTGAAACTTTTTAACGACAGCCTGATTTTAGATGGATTTTTATGCCTTGGCAAAAAAGAAAGTCTGAATTTTTCCACCATATCTGATAATTATCAAAAAATAGCAGATAAAGAAAAAGTATATCAAAAAAAACATGAATAATATCAATTATAGAGCTATTGTTATTGGGACATCTGCCGGAGGGATGGATGCGCTTGAGAAAATTATTCCAAAAATACCTGGTAATTTTTCCATTCCGATAATTATTGTTCGTCATCTACATGCCAATACTAATGAATTTCCAGGATATTATTTAATAAAAAATAGTGCGCTTAAAGTAAAAGAAGCAGATGAGAAAGAATCAATAAAGAAAGGATATGCATATATAGCTCCCGTTAATTATCATCTATTAGTTGATGATGATGAGACTTTTTCATTATCAGTTGATGAAAAAGTGAATTATAGCCGTCCCTCAATCGATGTACTTTTTCAAAGCGCTGCTGAAATTTATAAATCGCAACTGATTGGTATCATTTTAACCGGTGCTAATAAGGACGGTGCTGAAGGATTAAAAATAATAAAACAATACGGTGGATTGACAATTGTTCAGGATCCTGAAGAAGCAAAATCAGAAGTTATGCCACGTACCGCTCTAAACACCTGCAAAGTGGATTATATTTTTTCACTTAAGGATATTGCGGATTATATAATAGATCTATAAAATAAAAAGCGTTATTAAAACAACAAATTATAAGGAGGTAAGATCATGAATACAAATACCAACTTCAGTTTCCTTACATCAAAATTATTCAGGAAATTTTTACTATGGTTTCTGGTAATAGCCCTTATTCCTGCCTTCTATTTGAGTTATTCCAGTTTCAATAAAACCCGACAGATCATTGAGAAGATAGAGCTAAACACGCTGATCTCGATAGCTGAAGAGAGAGCACATACTATAGATAATTTCTTAAGTGAGAGAGAAAAAGATATCAATGCCCAGATTGAGAATCCTTTTATCATTGATGCAATGGAAACAATGATTGGACAATTTACCAGGAATGGGATAAATTCAGCGCAATATAAATTAGAGGAAAAGAGAATTTCCCCTTTTTTAAGTAGCATACAGAAACAATTAGAACTTCATGATCTCTTCTTTATATCGCCTGATGGTGACATTGTATTTACTGTTGCAAAAGAAGCCGATCTGGGTAACAATTTGCTAAAAGATGCCTTTAAAGATACAGAACTGGAAAAGGTTTTTAATTCCGCACTATCGAGAAAGGTTACAAGTATTTCCCCCCTTAAAATATATGACCCTTCAAACGAACCCACATCTTTTGTAGCTGCTCCGGTTATTATAAATGGTCATGTACTGGGCATTCTGGTTTTCCAGTTAGATCATACTCTAATAAATACATTAGCGACCAATTATATTGGTTTGGGTGAGAGCGGTGAAATAGTAATCGCCTCATTAGAAGGAGAATATGCAGTGGTTTCTGCTCCTCTAAGGCATGATACGCTGGCAGCATTTAAAATGAAAATTAAGATTGGTTCTTTTGAGGCTCTGCCGATACAGAATGCTGTTAATGGTAATAAAGGCAGTGGAATCTCTATAGATTACAGGGGTAAGGAGGTTTTATCTGCCTGGACATATATTCCTAAAATAAACTGGGGATTGGTTGTTAAGATAGATACTGAAGAAGCATTTGCCCCGGCTGTGAGATTTTTGACCCGCACATTGTTAATTGGTGTAATCACTGTTCTTTTCGTGCTTATGTTTGCAATATTTGTTTCAAGATCAATCGTCAATCCCGTCATCGGGCTTAAACAAAAACTGGGAAGCATGGCCAAAGGCGAACTGCCGGAAAAATTAGATATACGTTCCAGGGATGAGATCGGCGAAATAAATGAAAGCATGGGAAAAGTGATTGATTCATTTAAAGAGGTCGTTTCCCAGACCAACGTGATTGCAGGCGGAGATTACCGCGCCGATATTGCCCTGCGCTCGGATAAAGACGAGCTGGGCATTGCACTAAAAAAGATGACCGGATCGTTGCGCTCGGTAAAAGAAGAAAATGAAAGAAATGATTGGCTCAAGAACGGCCAATCGGAGCTCGAGGATCATATGCGCGGCGACCAGTCAACAGAAGACCTGTGTATGAACATCATTGCCTTTGTCGCCAATTACCTCAAGGTTCAGATCGGGACACTCTATGTGAATGATGGCGACGGGACATTTAAGTTGAAAGCCAGCTACGCCTATAAAACCCGCAAAAATCTTTCAAATGAATTTAAAACCGGTGAGGGGCTGATCGGCCAGGCCGCACTTGAGAAACAATCCATCATTCTCACCAATGTGCCGGATGATTACATTACCGTCTCATCCGGACTGGGAGAAAAAAAGCCGAAAAACATCATGGTCATCCCTTTTATTTACAACGAAACCGTAACCGGTGTTCTGGAAATCGGATCATTTGATGAATTTTCTGATCTGCAAACCACGTTTCTGGAACAGCTATCGGAAAGGATTGCGATTGCCATTAATTCATCCCAAGCTCGTGTGGCGTTAGGGAAGGCTCTGGAAAAGAGCCAAAAGCAGGCGGAAGAAATGGAGTCGCAGCAGGAAGAATTAAGGACAACCAATGAGGAGTTGGAAGAACAGAC
>JAGLSB010000302.1 GCA_023135955.1 Bacteroidales bacterium
GTTTGATTTTACTAAGTTCATTCATCAGGTTAATTTTGTTGTGTAGACGACCAGCAGTATCAATAATAGCAACATCTGCCCCACTAGCCTTTGCAGAAGAAAGAGTATCGAATGCAACAGAGGCCGGGTCAGAACCCATATTTTGCTTAACAATCTCAACACCTACCCTCTCAGCCCATATGGTTAATTGGTCAACTGCAGCAGCACGAAAAGTATCTGAAGCACCCAAAACAACTTTCTTACCTGCTGCTTTAAACTGATAAGCTAATTTCCCAATTGTAGTAGTCTTTCCAACTCCGTTGACGCCTACAACCATGATAACGTAAGGTTTGTCCTTTAAACTTATGTCAAAACCAGATACTGAATTGCTATTATTTTCTTCCAAAAGAAGGGCTATTTCATCTCTGAGAATAGCATTGAGCTCATTAGTATTCATATATTTTTGACTAGACACTCTATCCTCAATTCTAGCAATAATTTTAATTGTAGTATCTACACCTACATCAGAACTTATAAGTACTTCTTCAAGATTATCTAGTACCTCATCATCTACTTTTGATTTTCCAATAACGGCCCTGGAAAGTTTTTTCAAAACACTTTCCTTTGTCTTTTCAAGACTTTTATCGAGATGACCCTTATCTTGTTTTGAGAAAATCCCCATTCTTTCTAAATTTAAATTCTAATATACAAAAAAAAGGCACCTTTACAGGCACCTTTTAATATTTTACAATAATATTCTTTCTAATTTGCAAAAAAATCTTTAACGTGTTCTACGTTAACCATTTGCTCGTCAAATGCAAAGGAATCTGACTCCTCAGATTTAACCATTTTTACGCACTTAACAAAGTTTTTTGTTTTTCCGGTTTGCAGTGATGCAACAACTTTCTTAGCCATTTGTATAAATTTATTTGATTTCTTTATGCAATGTTATTTTTCTGAGAACAGGATTATATTTTTTCAATTCCATTCTTTCAGAAGTATTCTTTCTATTTTTGGTAGTGATATATCTGGAAGTTCCAGGCATTCCGCTTTCCTTATGCTCAGTGCATTCCAGGATTACTTGTACCCTGTTTCCTTTACCTTTTTTAGCCATTTTAGCAAAAATTAAAATTAATAACTTGTAATGAAGCCTTTTGATTTTGCTTCTTTAAGGGTACTAAGTAACCCATTTTTATTGATAGTACGTATTGCTTTAGCGGATACTTTTAAAGTAATCCATCGATCTTCCTCAGGTAGATAAAATTTTTTATCGAAAAGGTTTGGATAAAATTTTCTTTTGGTCCTTCTTTTTGAGTGAGAAACATTGTTTCCCGTTATCATTTTCTTACCCGTTATCTGGCAAATTCTTGACATTTTCTTTATATATTTTCAGGATTTTTCAAACAGATCGCAAATTACGGTATTTTCTTTCAAATAATCAAATGATTAGAAATATTTTTTCAATATGAAAATGCTATGAGATACTAATTCCTAATACCGTCTTTCTCAACATGTTAAGACTCGTTAGGCTAGCCCGTTCGATAGTACGACCTCTATGTTCACCAAAATTATATCGTTTTGAGATGCATTTTTCTGCCGAAGAAACAGCAATCCATGTGGTTCCAACCGGTTTTTCTTCTGTTCCTCCAGTGGGACCAGCAATACCACTTGTAGCGATTCCAAAGTCACTTTTTGTTTGCAATCGAATATTTTCTGCCATCTGGCGAACAACCTTTTCACTTACAGCTCCATATTTTTCGATATCTGTTTGATTCACTTTTAGATTATTTACCTTGATGTCATTAGAATAAGCTACTATTGAACCTATAAAATATGCCGAACTTCCAGGAATGGATGTAAAAGCAGAAGCTATTCTTCCACCGGTACAGCTTTCTGCAGTAGATACAGTTAAACCTTTCTTAGAAAGTAGTTCTCCTAGTACTTTTTCAAGACTAGTATCCTCAAAGGCAAATATATCGTTTGGTATGATCTTCAACAACTTAGATACTTCAGTCTCTAGTAATGCATTAAGTTCATCCCTATCTCTTCCAATTGCAGATAAACGCAACCTTACAATTCCAGGACGAGGAAGATAGGCTAGCTTTACTGCTGTATTCAAATCCTCTTCCCAATGTCTTATTTTTGCAGCAAGGAAAGATTCAGCAATTCCTTGTGTCATAATAGTCTTATGAATAATAATATTCCCATTTATGAGTTTTTGCAAGCGTGGCAATAACTCATCTTTAACTATTCCCCTCATTTCGAATGGAACTCCAGGCATACTTACAAATATGGTTCCCGATCTTTCAAACCACATTCCAGCTGCGGTTCCTGAGCCATTTTTCAGAGGGATACAATTATCGGGGAGGATCGCTTGTTGTCGGTTAGTTTCAGTTAGATTAAATCCTCGCTTCTTGAATAATTCTGAGATATGTTTCAATACATCTTCATTTTCAACCATATTACTATTAAAATATTCTGCAAGACTTTTCTTAGTAATATCATCTTTAGTTGGCCCGAGCCCGCCCGTAAAAACCACCAGATCAACATTTGATTCCAAATCAGCCAAAGCTTTAATAATAGCATTATGATTATCTGAAATGCTCCTTATCTCATTAACCTGTATTCCTGTAAGATTTAATTGTTCAGCTATCCATGAAGAATTAGTATCAACAATCTGTCCGATTAGAATCTCATCTCCTATAGTTACAATTGTTGCATTCATGGCGGCAAAGATAGGAAAAATGTGGAATTGGAGGCACCGCTAGGTGGATTGGGAGATGCTTCGCATGGGAGATT
>JAGLSB010000303.1 GCA_023135955.1 Bacteroidales bacterium
AGGTGTAGATGACCGAAGGCTTACGTCAGGTTCGCAACATGGTAGTATTAACTTTCAACCAACAAATGAAAACCTGTTTATATTATTTATTAATACCATTGAGCAATTGAGTCAATCAGCTGAAAGGAAAAGTATAAAGTTAATAAATAATATACCTGAAGAATGTTATGTTGATGCAGATAAATTTATGCTTTCAACGGTTATGAGAAATCTATTAATGAATGCAATTAAATTTACTCCAAAAGGTGGTGAGATCACAATAAGTATAAGTTTAATTGAAGATCAAAATAATATAGAATTTACCGAGATATCAATAGAAGATACTGGCATTGGAATTTCAAAAGAAGTTCAATCGAAATTATTTAAAATAGAAGAAAGTGTTTCTACATATGGCACAGAAAAAGAAAAAGGAACAGGCTTAGGCTTAATTTTATGCAAAGAATTTGTCGAAAAGCATAGTGGAAGAATATGGGTGGAAAGTGAGGTTGGTAAAGGGAGTAGGTTTGTATTTACATTGCCATTTCAAAAGAAGAAGTAATCAATAAAAATATCAATTTTTGAAATTTTAAATTGTACTTTTAAAACTAATAGGTTTCCGTTTGAGGGATTATAATATTAAATTCTTTAATCAAATCAATATGACTTGTTTCAAAAACTTTAAAATTCATGCAGGAATAATTCTTTTACCTGCTCTAGTTGGCTGTAATTCTAATGAGTCTCAAGTAGAGGAAACAAAACCAAATATTATCTATATTCTAGCCGATGATCTGGGTTATGGGGATCTTGGAAGTTACGGACAGGTGAACTTCAGTACACCATATATTGATAAGTTGGCTTCAGAAGGTATGCGTTTTATCAATCATTATTCGGGATCAACTGTCAGTGCTCCATCCCGATCGGTGTTGATGACCGGACTACATAGTGGACATTCTCCCATCAGGGATAATAAGGAATATAAACCTGAAGGTCAGCATCCGATGGCTGACAATGCTTTTACCATTGCAGAGATGTTCAAAGAAGAGGGTTATGCTACTGGGGCATTTGGTAAATGGGGACTCGGATCTGTTGGCACGGAAGGTGACCCTAATAATCAGGGTTTTGATGAATTTTTTGGATATAATTGTCATCGGGTGGCGCATCGTTATTATCCTGCTTATCTGTGGCATAATGATCAAAAGGTAGAGCTTCCGGGAAATGACTGGATAAACACAGAAACTTATGCTCCGGATGTTATTCAGGAAAAAGTTTTGGAATTTATTGAATCCAATAAGGATCAACCCTTTTTTCTTTTCTATCCCAATATAATACCTCATGCAGAATTGATTGCTCCTGAAGATGAAATTCTGGAACAGTTTATAGGCAAATTTGAGGAGACAGCATTTGAGGGAGGAAATGTTAAGAAAATAGAGGAAGCTGCTTATGGGAAGAATATGGATATCGCAGCATATTGCCCACAGGAAAATCCAAAAGCAGTTTTTGCTGCCATGGTAACTCGTCTCGATAAACAGGTAGGCGAAGTGATGGCAAAATTAAAAGAACTAGGGATCGATGATAATACAATTGTTATTTTTACCAGTGACAATGGTCCGCATAAAGAGGGAGGAATACACCCTGATGATTTTAACTCTAATGGTGAATTAAGAGGATTGAAACGCGATTTATACGAAGGAGGCATTAGAGTGCCCATGATTGCACGCTGGCCAGGAAAAATCAATTCCGGGACAGAAACCAACCATATTTCTGCATTTTGGGATGTATTACCAACTTTTGCAGAAATTGCAGGAACTGAAATTCCTGGAGAAACTGATGGGATTTCATTTTTACCTATTCTCCTTGAGGAGGAAGGACAGATTTTGCACGATCATATGTATTGGGAATTTCATGCCCAAGGCGGAAAACAGGCGGTAAGAAAGGGAAATTGGAAAGCTGTTCGCTTAAATTATTACGATAGAACAAAGACTACTGTTGAATTGTATGATTTGGAGAAGGACCCGGCTGAATCAACTGATCTGGCACATGAATTTCCGGAAATTGTGCTGGACATGATTAGTATTATGGATGAAGAGCATAGTTATAGTGAAGATTTTCCGTTCGACGGAGTGAATTAATTTTCATTCTCAACTTAAAATAAATATTCTATTAACCATTTCTTTTTTTATATTGTTCCTGCGAATGACAAAATCCATCAAAAATGAAAAGAAACATTCTATTGATGTCCATTGTCCTCAGTCTTATTTTAACCGATACAGGATTCTCTCAAAATGATTTTTCTGTTATTTCCAGAGTAATGAAAGATGAGCAGATATGTTTTGCTATGTACACTGTGCAGAATAATATTATGAAGATGACTGCTCAGCTTTATCCATTAGATGAAAAAGATGATCGCTTTGTCAGACTTGAGCTTAGAGAAAATGAGGTATGGAAAGAAATCGCTAAAGAAAAAATTAATGAAAACAGCTACCATTCTGTTGATGATGCCAGGAGCTGGACGGCAGTTTTTCGAATTGAGAATTGGGATTCAGAAAGAGATATGGAATATCGCGTAGCCCATGGTGAAGATGCCTTTTTTTACGGTAAAATCAGAAAAGATCCTATTGACAAAGAAACTATAGTTGTAGCAGCTTTTACAGGCAATTCAAACAAGGACAGAAGTCAGAGAACCGACCTGATTGAGAATATTAAAGCTCAGGATCCCGATTTGTTATTCTTTTCAGGAGATCAATCATATGATCATGAATATCATCTGGCTGCCTGGTTACTTTTTGGACGTCAGTTTAGTGAAATTATTAAGGATAGGCCTACTGTTGCTATACCCGACGATCATGATGTTGGTCAGGGTAATTTATGGGGAGCAGGAGGCGTAAATACAGAAGTTCCTGCAGGTAATAACGGAGGCTATTTTATGCCAGCTGAATACGTAATAGAAGTAGAGCGCGCACAGACAAGTAACTTGCCCGATCCATACGATCCTACACCAGTAGAGCAAGGCATAGGTGTTTATTATACTTCATTAAATATCGGAGGAATAGATTTTGCTATTATTGAAGATCGTAAGTTTAAGTCAGGACCTGCCGGGTTGGTCCCTCAGCAAGGTCCTCGTCCCGATCATATTCTTGATCCCGACTATGATCCTAAAACCGTCGATGTGGAGGGAGCTCAATTGCTTGGAGAGCGTCAGTTGAAGTTCCTCCATGAATGGGGTCAAGACTGGAGAGGAGTACAGATGAAAGCTGTTCTTTCGCAGACGGTTTTTGCAAATGCCGCGCATATTCATCGTGGGGATCGCTTAATGGCAGATATGGACTCAAACGGCTGGCCGCAAACCGGAAGGAACAGGGCTCTTGAGGAAATTCGCAGATCCTTTGCATTAATGATTGGAGGTGATCAGCATCTTGCGACAGTTATTCATCATGGAATTGACGATTGGGACGATTCAGGATTCTCATTTTGTGTGCCTTCAATTGTAAATTATTATCCGCGTCAATGGCTTCCCTTATCCACAAACCCTTATACCCTAAGTATAGAGCTGGACCATACTGGAAGATATTTAGATGGTTTTCATAATAAAATAACTATGCATGCATATGCTAATCCCGATGAGGATAATACTCTATACCCCAAATGGAGGGAAGAAGGATATTGGGGAAAATTAGCTGCAGGTCATGGGATTATCCGCTTCAATAAAAAAGAAAGAAGCATAGTTATGGAAGCCTGGCCAAGGGGAGTTGATGTAACAAAGGAAGATGCTAAACAATTTCCCG
>JAGLSB010000304.1 GCA_023135955.1 Bacteroidales bacterium
GAGTAAATACTATTAGTGTATTTTTTATGGGTTCCCGATTTGGTGATGTAAAAGGCTACAATTCCGACGCAAGCCTAAATCAAGTCTATTCCAAAAGAATGGCAGAAATTATTAAAGCTTGCGACAAAAGGGATATGGTGGTTTTAGTTGGTTGTTTATACTGGGGGAATTCAAAAGGAAAATGGGAGGAGTGGACGCAAAAAGAGGCTAATATGGCTATAGAAAACACAGTAAAATGGTTGTCGGAAAATAATTTCAGGAATGTTTTTGTAGACCCGGATAATGAAGGGATGGCGCACCGTTCAAAGGATTTTAATATTGAAGAAATGATAGCAGCCGGGAAAAAAGTCGATCCTGACATTATAATTGGATTCAACGATCGTGGAATTCCACCATCAAATGCCGACCTGGCTTTGCACTTTTCTGATAAAGTAAAGGGCAAACATTACATAGAAAGCGAAGGAACCCCTCCCGAATACTGGGGCGCGTACAGCAAAGAAAAAGATTTATACGCTTACATAAACGTTGGAATCTACACCGAAGGCAAAAAGCAGAAACAAATAAAAGCAACCGACGAACATCTTAAAAACGGAATGGGATACATTTTTGCCTCTACCTGGTTGCAAAATGTTCAACCCAATCATAATCCCGGTGGTGATGGAACTTGTGGAGATCCTGGAATAAAATGGTGGTTAGAGCACGTTAAAGAGAATTATGTGAATGGAAGATAATTATTAAATATTTTCTGTTTTTCGAAAAAGACACCCTAAAATCAAGATAATAACACCTCTACCCTACCACCGGTATTTCCCAAGGTTTCCGATATTCAGGTTCCAATAATTTATTGGCTTCCTTGTCGTTTTTAAATTCTCTCTCTGCGGGATCCCAGTACAAGCGTCTGCCTGTTTTGAATGCAATATTGCCCAGATGACATGTTCTGGCTACACCTGCAGCAATTTCAACCGGACAATTCAATGATGATCCATTTTTTATTGCATCAATGAAATTCTTCATATGATTATTCAG
>JAGLSB010000305.1 GCA_023135955.1 Bacteroidales bacterium
CATCCTGGTAGAGTACGTCTAAAGTAAAATCCTGGGGATTCACCTGATAGGCACCAATTGCATATACGTTTTTCATCATCAGATCCCAAGTTGGAGAAACAGGAGTAAAATTGGTACCTTTTAGTAATTTCAGGTACAATGCATCGGGAGCATTGATGCCTCCTGAAGATGATAGTTCACCTACTCTATAGGTTTTACCATTGTATGTATATTCATAAGCAACAGCAAGAATTTCATCAGAATTCAGAGCTGAATTAAGTGAAATGTATCCCAATTTCTCATTTAAGTCAAATTCTCGTTCAGTAAGTCGACGGGCATTCTCAATTTTCTCATAGTCCCGGCCCAGTGTAAAAGGGGCTAAAATAGTTGTAACAGTGTTAATATTTCTGGCTTCAGAATACGCGCCGTCTGTAACCTGCTGATATAGATCATTTTTCTCATTTCGAGGATAGGTGCCAGATTCAGAGGCATTTATATAAAACAGAGGGTTGTATGGCTGAGGTTCTCCAATATCTGAATATGCAACAATATTTCTGGATTCTTCGAAATTACTGGTTTTATTTGTGATCCATATTTCAATACGAGTTATGTTTATTGCAGAATTGATAATTGGTAGGTTTTTTAAAGCATTAGTATACGAATCCCTGAAATAATTAGACAAGAAGTAATGCTTGTTAGCATCATAATTATCCGATGTAATTTCAAATTCTTGAACCTGAGCTCCTCCCTGTACTTCAATCACAGAAGTTTCACCCTTTTGTTGAGAAAGTACAGTAGTCATCCTTAATTTACCAAACTGCATTTCTGTTTTTAGGCCGAATAAACTCTGACTACCTGTAATAAGACTTCCTGAAAGAGGCAGGGAAACATTTCCTGCTTCAATTTTCTTGATAATTTCATCTTCCTTACCTGAATACTCCAATTTGGTTTTGTTTTCAAAATCAAATGTGGCCTCAGTATTGTAATTTACATCCAGCTTCATCTTGTCCCCAATGGATCCTGCAACATTCATTAGTATTTTCTCTTCAAAAGTAAAGGAAAGAGTTTTTTGGAGTTTTTCTGCCAGAGCTGGATTTTCGATTTTGGAAAGATTAAAGCCAAAAATTAATTCAGCACTACCCGATGGCGTTATATTTATTGTATTACTCCCAAATACTTTGTCGAAAGCTTCACCCCCAATGTTCAGCTCGGGAATATATCCAGCCTGATCTTCATAACTTTCCCCATACGATTTCTGTCTCCAGTATTGCTTTTTAGAATTACTCATTTCGAATTCCAAATACTCTTCTTTTGACATTGTAGTTGGAAGTCGGTAATTAAATCGACCAATTTTCTCAGAAAAATGGTATTGACCCGTTATTGGATCATATTCAACTGTTGTAGTAACGTTGGAAGGTTTTGACCCATACAATGGAGAACTATTAAGTTCACTGCCTGGAATGGTATAAGCTTCATCACTAAAGGGAAACTGAAGTTCAATAGAATCGGGGGGAGCGATATTATAATGAAACTCTCCTGAAGACTTAATAAGATAACTATTATATTCATTTGCAACTACAACAAAGGATTGCGGAATGAAAATGAGATATACAATCGACCTAATAATATTTCTTAATCTTATACTCAAGAACAAGGGTTTACAGCAGTTTTAACGCTTGTTTTACAACTTCTTCTACACTGAGTCCGGATTGCTTTGTAAGTAAATTACCAACAATCTTTTCTGCATGCTTTCTCATAAATCCAAGAGCTATTAGAGCAGATAACGATTCATTACGGATAGTATTGCTTTCAGTGATAAATAAATCATCAATATTTCCAGCTTTACCGATTTTATCTTTCAGGTCAATAATGATTCTTTGAGCTGTTTTGCCTCCAATACCTTTTATTCCTTGTAAAATAGCTACATTTCCATCTTGTATTGCTTCTGAAACTTCGTTTGGAGTAAGTGAAGATAGTATCATTCGGGCTGTGTTTGCGCCTATTCCACTTACAGAAATTAATTGTCTGAAAATCTCCCGCTCTATTCTTGTGAAGAAACCATAAAGAGTATGCGAATCTTCGCGGATTACTTCATGGATATATAATCTTAAATTTTCTTCTTTTGGCAGACCAGAGTATGTAAATAGAGAGGTATTTATATAGTAAGCAATTCCCCCACACTGAATTATTATGAATGCCGGTGTCTTTTCGACAATTGAACCCTCGATAAATTCAAACATATTTTATTATTTGCCGCTAAAAATAATGAAATTTGATGAGAAATTAGCATTCAATTTTTGAACTAAAAGAGAATAATTATATAGCTGTTTATTATGTTTAAAAATAATGTGGCTGATGTATCCTTAAATATGTTCTAGTAATATAAATGTATTCCATATCGAAAAAAAACTTTGATCTTTATCAAAACAAAAAAAAACGCCTCAAAATTTATTAAGAGGCGTTAATTTTTAATACAAGATTTAATTATTTCTTATATTCTTTATGGCAAAACTACCAGTCGTAACATTCGTATTCTTCTTTTCTCTTTTTTGCGGTTTCTACATCCTTGGCGGGCGGAATAATAATTCTATGCACATCAGCACATCAGCACACCACCACACCATCACCCCTATTCACAATCAGGATCCTGGTGACATTGAGCATCAATAACAGCAATGGTCGCCATATTAACAATCTCGCGAACTGAACTTTCGAGTTGAAGAATATGTATAGGCTTTCCTAATCCCATAAGAATAGGCCCGATAACCTCTGCTCCTCCAATTTCCTGCATCATTTTATATGCAATATTTCCCGAGCTTAGATTGGGAAAAATGATTGTATTCACATCCATGTCAGCTAATTTGGAGAAAGGGAATTTATTTTGTCTCAACTCTTTATTGAATGCAAAATTTGCCTGCATTTCTCCGTCAACAATTAGATCGGGGTAATCTTTATGAAGAATTTTAACGGCATCGTGTGCTCGGCTTGGACTTCCTGATTTATTCGAGCCAAAATTAGAATAAGACACGATTGCTATTTTTGGTGTTATACCAAAACGTTCTACTGTTCTTGCTGTCAGAAGAGTAGTATCAACAATTGTTTCTACTGAAGGTTGAATATTTACAGTTGTATCTGAAAAAAAGAATGAGCCTTTTTTCGTTTGCACGATATACATTCCTGCAATATGATTTTCCTTATTATTGAGTCCGGCAATCTGAATAGCTGGCCTGATAACATCAGCATATTTACTTGAGAAACCGCTAAGGAATGCATCAACTTGTCCTGTTTCGACCATCATTGAGCCGAAATAGTTCAGATTATACATTAATTCAACAGCTTCATTTTTATTTAAGCCTTTTCTTTGACGTTTTTTATAAAATTTATCAGCAAATTGGTTTCTTCTGTATTCTTCTTCTTTACTTTTAGGATCGATTATTTCAATATTTCCAATTTCCAGATTATTTTCGGTTATTAGCCAATGAATTTCTTCTTCATTCCCAAGCAATACTGGTACAGCAAATCCACTATGGAGTATTTCCTGAGCAGCTTTTAAAACTTTATAATTTGCTGCTTCACCAAAAGCAACTTTTTTGGGATTATTTTTGGCTTTCTGTCTGATATCTCTAATAAGTTGATTGTCGAGTCCGACTCGTTCCCGTAATTCATTATGATATTTATCCCAATCTTCAATTTTATGGCCGGCTACACCCGAATCCATTGCAGCCTTTGCAACTGCCGGAGCCACTCTGGTAATTAATCTGGGGTCGAGAGGTTTTGGAATAATATATTCACGACCAAAGGAGAGATTTTTTGCTTTATAAGCAGTGTTTACTGTTTCAGGCACATCTTCCTTTGTTAATTCAGCAAGTGCTTTTACAGCGGCAATTTTCATTTCTTCATTAATTATAGTTGCTCTAATATCCAGTGCTCCTCTAAAAATGAAGGGAAATCCTAAAACATTATTGATCTGATTTGGATGATCAGAGCGCCCCGTAGCAAAAATGAGATCTTTTCTGGCGGCGATTGCTTTTTCGTATGAGATTTCCGGATTGGGATTTGCCATTGCGAATACAATCGGATCCTTGGCCATTGATTTAAGCATTTCAGGAGACATCACATTTGCAACGCTTAGTCCCAGAAATACATCAGCTCCAACTAATGCTTCTTCCAGGCTATGAACATTTTTGTCTGTAATGAATTGTTTTTTATACTTGTTCAGATCTGTCCGGTCTTTATGAATAACTCCTTTAGTATCGCACATAATGACGTTTTCCTTTTTTACGCCAATAGAAATATACAATTTTGAACAAGAAATGGCCGAAGCTCCGGCACCATTTACGACAACTTTAATATTTTCAATTTTTTTATCAACTAACTCTAATGCATTTAACAGTCCTGCGGCAGAAATAATTGCTGTTCCATGTTGATCATCATGAAAAACAGGAAT
>JAGLSB010000306.1 GCA_023135955.1 Bacteroidales bacterium
CATTCATCCAGCACTTTACAGAATCTGAGGATCTCTAGAGAAGTCAAGTCAGTTAAACTAGGAGGTAAATTGTACTATGAGGCACAGCAATTTGATAATTTGTCAGATAGGAAACTACTTGATTAGTTAAAACTTAGTATGTCATTTTAATTGATTGCGGGGAGTCGAACTAATAGATATAATAAACAGTATCACAAGTATATACAAGTGGATGCCTTTTGTGTGGTGTCTGAATAAGTATCTACAATCTATATTTCTATCGGAATTTGATTAATAATAGGAGTATATAAATCTATATCTATTTCAGGGGCTTCAATAGAAACTATTAAAGAGTATCTGACGGTTGAATCATGTTTTCTTAATTTAGGTCGTGTTCTATACCATCCATTAACTGGAAATATTGCAATAAGATTTTTTGTCGCAAGTTCTGAAGCTGTACCTTCCCAGAGATCCTTATGAATAGTGCCTTTATTCCTTGAATTAGGGCCGATGATCCAATTCTCGCCTCCTGCAACCGACTCATACTCCTCAGTTCTAATTTCACTATTTATTCGCTGTTTAAAATCGTCCAATGATTCCAAAGGATTATTCATTTTAAACCTTAGCCCATGAGATTGATAATTAAATTTGTTACTATAATTCCGATTACCAGGATTTGGTTCTATAAAATATGATAAAGTAAGTTGGAGCTTAACTTCTGCTTCTGCAAGATCAAATAGAATATCCTGAGGAAAAGGTAGCTCATAGGTGTGAACATCTTTGGTACGGACTCTGCCATTTTCTAATACGAACGGTTGAATCTCTCTTTCTGCGATTAGTGTCAAAGAGTTCTTTGCACTATATAAAGCCTTTTCAAGGTTTGGAACTCCAAATCCGTATCTTCTTAGAAGTTCCTTCTTCTGAGGTAAATTCAAATCTCCTAAATTTCTACTTTCTAGCATTACACTAGTCCAATCAGCAGAATGTATTATTAGCCCACGAATGGTCTCCGGCCAATAATTGTCGTATTCAACGGAAATTTGTGATGCGAGCTGTGATACTAATGCTGCTGCACAACTCGTATCAGCAAAAACTGAGAGAAGTCGTTCTTGAAAATTGCTATTAGTTGTTAATAATTGTAAAGAATCAGGATCGATTAGTGAATTAGCCTGGATACCAAGGTTTCCTCCTTCATAAACAATATCCGGTTTTATGGCCCACTTGTTATCCCATAAAAGAGATGTTGAATTAGAAGGTCCCATCCCACCAACAGGGGCAAGAGGCATAGTATCCGGGTACAACTCATTATCGATTTCAAATTTTTCAGTGAATGTGCCAATGGTTAAAGCATTAAATGATTGTCCAGGATCCTTTATAGTACTAACATCATTTATTGTAATATAATTTGAAGGATTTGATCCAAGAAATACATTTCCGCCCGAAATAATAAATAAATACTTATCCTGCAAATCTGTACTCGATCCGTAAATAATTTTGTCTATTGAAGATGACCATGATGATGGAATACCTTTATATACACCTTCTTTTGTTGTCACAGCCATGCAGAATAGCCTATTCCGTTGG
>JAGLSB010000307.1 GCA_023135955.1 Bacteroidales bacterium
ATTAAAATAATTATTAGACTCATAAGTTAATCATTATTTTACATCATGCAGTTTCATATGACCAATAAAAATATACATATGAAAATACATACTTTAAATATTATGATAGCTGACATTAGCTCAGGATTGACTGTTTCACTTGATACAATATGGGTTCTATTGGCAGCAATTCTTGTTATGTTTATGCAGCCAGGATTTGCTATGGTAGAAGTAGGATTTACCCGAGGAAAAAATACAGGAAATATTCTCATGAAAAACTTTGCTGATTTCTCCATCGGCTCTATAGTCTTCTGGCTTTTTGGATACACTCTAATGTATGGTGAAGACGTTGGTGGATTTTTCGGAAAGATCGATTTGTTCTATAGCAGCGATGGTATTAATGGTGTGCCTGATAAAGCCAGCTTACTATTTCAAACAGTATTTGCTGCTACTGCTGCTACAATCGTTTCAGGAACTATGGCTGAAAGAACAAAGTTTAGCTCCTACCTGATTTTCTCATTAGTTATAACAGCATTTATATATCCAATTTCTGGGCACTGGATATGGGGTGGCGGATGGCTTTCTTCTATGGAAACACCATTTCACGATTTTGCAGGCTCAACTACTGTACATTCTGTAGGAGCATGGGTGGGACTCATGGGAGCATGGTTGGTTGGCCCCCGAATTGGGAAATATAATAAAAAGGGTGAACCGAGAGCTATACCGGGACATAACCTGGTTATTGGTGCACTTGGAGTCTTTATATTATGGTTCGGATGGTTTGGCTTCAATGCTGGGTCCCAATTAGCAGCCTCAGGTAAAGACAATGCTTCTGCCATTGCTCATATTGCCCTTACTACTAATCTCTCAGCAGCAGCTGGTGCTTTATCAGCTCTTTTTCTTACCTGGATATTATATAAACGCCCAGGATTATCACTTACTCTTAACGGAGCCCTTGCCGGACTGGTTGGGATAACAGCAGGTTGCGATATAGTTTCTCCTGGAGGCGCTATTGCAATAGGTATGATTGCTGGTATTGTATTAGTATTTGGCGTGAGTTTAATCGATAAAGTATTAAAAATTGACGATCCAGTAGGTGCTATTTCTGTACATGGATTAGCCGGAGCAACAGGAACAATTTTAGTCGGACTTTTTGCAACTGACGGAGGTTTATTATACGGAGGCGGAACCGCACTTCTAGCGTCTCAATTTATAGGTGTAATAGCTGTAGCAGCATGGGCCCTTGGAACAGGATTTATTTTATTCTCAATAATTAAATATACTGTTGGCCTCAGAGTCTCTAAAAAGATTGAAGAAGAAGGCTTGGATGTATACGAACATGGTGAATCTACTTATAATCTATAGAATTTTGTTGAAAATATATAAAACTAAAAGCCCTGAAAATTACTTCAGGGCTTTTTATTAAGAATAAAATTTGAGTCTGAATCTTTTATACAAGCTTCTCTAATTCACCAATACTCTTAGCTATCTCTTCATTTGTTACTTCATGATCTTGTAATTCACCAGCGAAATATTTATCATAGGCAGCAAGGTCAATTATTCCATGTCCTGAGAAATTAAAGAGAATAGTTTTCTTAGTTCCTTCTTCTTTGGCCTTATTGACCTCTCTGATTACACCTGCAATTACATGAGATGTTTCAGGAGCTGGAATGATTCCTTCAGTTTTAGCAAAGGCAAGTCCGGCTTCAAAACTTTCCAGCTGACGAACAGATTGAGCTTCAATAAGATCATCTCTAAGTAACTGAGAGACAATACTTCCAGCACCATGGTATCTTAAACCTCCGGCATGTATTTTCGCAGGAACAAAATTGTGTCCAAGCGTAAACATAGGTAATAATGGAGTTAATCCAATTGTATCTCCAAAGTCATACTGAAACTGTCCTCGGGTTAACTTAGGACATGAGGCAGGTTCAATAGCAACAACTCTTGTGTTTTTCCCGTCTCTGAAATTGTCACCTAAAAATGGAAAAGATATTCCTGCAAAATTAGAACCACCACCAAAACAAGCCATAACAATATCAGGATAATCCCCTGCCATTTCCATTTGTTTTTGAGCTTCAAGTCCTATTATAGTTTGATGTAAAAGGACATGATTTAGCACACTTCCCAATGAATATTTTGCATCAGGATCTTTAGCTGCCGTTTCAACGGCTTCAGAAATTGCAATACCTAAACTACCCGGAGAATCAGGGTCTCCAGCTAGAATTTGCTTTCCTGAATCGGTTAAGTTTGAAGGTGAAGGAATAACATCTGCATTCCAAACATTCATCATTGATTTTCTATATGGCTTTTGCTCATATGAAATTTTAACCATAAATACTTTAAGATCAATACCAAAATGCTGAGTTGCAAAAGCCAGAGCACTACCCCATTGTCCAGCACCGGTCTCAGTTGTCATTTTCCTGACACCCTCTTTGTAATTATAGTATGCTTGTGCTACCGCGGTATTAGGCTTATGAGATCCGGCAGGACTGACACTCTCATTTTTGTAATAGATTTTGCATGGAGAATCGAGATATTTTTCCAATTTGTATGCGCGATGCAATGGCGTAGGTCTCCATATTTTATATATATCCTGAACTTCTTCAGGAATATCTATATATCGTTCTGAAGAAACTTCCTGTTTAATTAGCTCCATTGGAAATAACGGCGCAAGATCCTCTGGTCCAATAGGTTGTTTAGTTCCAGGGTGTAATGGAGGAAGTGGCTTATTAGGCATATCAGCCGTAACATTATACCATTGACCAGGCATGTCTTTCTCTCCGAGGAAAATTTTAGATTCTTTGCTCATGATGTTAATTTTATGGGTTAATAAATAATTTTCTTTATAAAAAAAAGGCAGGTCGTAAACAACCTGCCTTTGATATTATTTTTGTATATATCTAGTTGATTACGACTCACTCATTAGAATGTGCCACCACCAACGTGTATATGTAACAATTGTTATCATTTTATGATTTCAAAAATAGTAATAATATATTATTTTACAAGAATAATGTTATTTTTTATCTAATGATTTTAAGTAATTATCTATACTGCTAGCAGCATCTCTCCCCGATTTAATTGCTCTTACTACCAGACTTGCTCCCAAAACTGAATCGCCGGCAGCAAATACCTTTTCAATCTGGGTTTGGTTATTTTCTGATACAAGAATATTTTGTCTATCGGAATACTTAAGACCCATATCATCCAGTAATCCTTCGTGAACAGGCTGAGTAAATCCCATAGCAATAAGAACCAGATCAGCCTTTAAAAACTCAGTACTATCCGGGACAATTTTCATTTCATACTTACCATTATCATTCTTCTTCCATTTTACCTGGTTCAGTCTTATTTCACTAACCCTTTGTCTTGTACCTATAAATTTCTCTGTAGATAAGCTCCACTTTCTGTCACAACCTTCTTCATGAGAACTAGTTGTTTTTAGAATCTGACCATATAAGGGCCAGGGGTTATCTTCTACTCTTTTAACAGGTGGTTTAGGCATTATTTCTACCTGGGTTATTGATCTGGCTCCCTGCCTGATAGCAGTACCGACACAATCAGAGCCAGTATCTCCGCCTCCAATAATTACAACATGACGATCTTTTGCATCTATTTTCACATCGTAAGGTATGTCTTCCCCTCTGTTTATTTTATTTTGCTGACTAAGAAATTCCATTGCAAAATGAATCCCGTCCAATTCCTTGCCTTCAACATCCAACTCTCTTGGCTTCATAGCTCCCACAGCAAGACAAACTGCATCAAAAGAAGAAAGTAATTTCGTTGCAGAAATATCTTTTCCCACTTCAACTGAAGTTTTCAGAATTAAACCTTCTTTCTCTAATATCTTTACACGCCTGTCAACAAATACTTTGGCCAATTTAAAATCCGGAATACCATAACGAAGCAATCCACCAATTGCATTATCTTTCTCAAAAAGTGTTACCGTGTGTCCCCATTTATTAAGCAGATCTGCGCATGCTAACCCAGCCGGTCCCGATCCAATTACTGCAACAGTTCTACCAGTCCTTTTTTCAGGTGGCTTTGCTTTTATATATCCTTCTTTAAA
>JAGLSB010000308.1 GCA_023135955.1 Bacteroidales bacterium
TTTTTATGAAACCGACACTATTAATTCTTGCTGCCGGAATGGGGAGCCGATATGGAAGCATGAAACAAGTTGAAGGCTTTGGACCTTCTGGAGAGACCATAACAGATTATTCAATTTTTGATGCCATAAGAGCAGGGTTCGGAAAAATTATTTTCGTGATATCTCCTAAAATGGAAGAAGAATTTGTGTCCTCCTATATTAAAAAGTTTCCTGCTGAACTAGAAATTGATTATGTAATTCAGGATGTTAACACCATTCCTGATGGGATAGAAATTTCTCCCGAACGTGTAAAACCATGGGGGACCGCTCACGCAGTATTGATGGCTAAATCAAAAATACAGGAACCTTTTGCAGTTATTAATGCCGATGATTTTTACGGAAGGTCTGCATACAGTATCATAGCCAATTATTTGATAAGTTCAAGCGAAAATGAGATTGGAGAATTTTGTCTTGCAGGTTATCCTGTCACTAATACCTTAAGCGACCATGGTTCTGTTTCAAGAGGAGTTTGTGAATTGGATCAGAATGATTTTTTAGTCAATATTGTCGAGCGGACAAAAATAGAAGGCAGTGCCGCAGATATCTTCTATACTGAAGATGGAAAAGTTTTACCAATTTCTGAGAAAGCAATGGTTTCAATGAATTTATTCGGATTTACTCCGGTTTTTTTCGGCAAAATGGAACAGTATTTTCTTGAATTCATAAAAGAAAACTCTAAAAATCTAAAAGCAGAGTTTTTTTTACCGATGGTGGTTCAAAGAATGAAAGATGAAAACGCAGCAAGAACAAAAGTCCTTAGGACAGATGAACAGTGGTTTGGCGTAACCTACAAAGAAGATAGACCTCATGTTCTTCAAATGATAAATAAACTGGTTGCTGAAGGTGTGTATCCTAACAATTTATGGGGATAGATTATGAAAATTGGATCTATTTTCAACAAATTTGAAACGAATTATAGCTTTCTGGATTCTATTGAATTTGGAGATGGGAACATCCATTCAACTTGGAAAATTAATACCACGGAGGGGAAAAGTTTCATTTTGCAAAAATTTAACGATTATGTTTTTAAGGATCCGATCGGATTGATGAATAACATGTCGATTATTAGTGATCACCTGTCTGCAAAAATTGCTAAAAGTGATCTGAAATGGAAATTTCCGGAGTTTTACAGGACAAAAAAGGGCCAGTTTTTCTTTCGAGATAAAGATGAAGTTTATTGGCGTCTAATGGCATTTATCGATCATGATCCGAATGCCGGAGATAATGAACAAAAGTATTTTACAGCAGGATCTTCATATGGGCAATTTATTGAACTCTTATCCGATCTTCCTTCACAGCAGATTATTGAGACTATTCCAAAATTTCATAATTTACCTTTTATTCTGAAAAACTTTAAACAATCTGTTAAATCGACCTCCAAACAAAATAGAAAAAACGCAGCTTCTGAAATTCAATTTTTCGAGAAGAGAGAAGAAGAACTGTTAATGATTCCTAAACTTGCAGAATCAGGGCAAATACCTGTTCGTCTGGTTCACATGGACACCAAATTTGATAATATTCTTTTCGATAATAATGGTATTCCTGTTGCGATTATTGATCTTGATACTGTTATGCCGGGATTAGTACATTCCGATTTTGGAGATGCAATGCGATCTGATGGGAATGCTACGGCTGAAGATGATCCGGATTTGTCAAAGGTTAAGTTTAAGATGAATGTTTTTAAGGATTATACTCGTGGATTTGCTTCCTCACTAAAAAAGCTTTTAAGCCCTGCCGAAATTGAAACTTTACATCTTGCACCTGGATTATTTGCTTATATGCAAGGGGTTCGTTTCCTGTTGGATTATCTTAATGGGAGCAAATATTATAATATCAAATACCCTGAACACAATATGGTTAGAACCCGCAACCAGATTCGTTTATTTGAGGAAATGAAAAAGAAGGAGAAGATGATGAGAGCGGTTGTGCATTCGGAATTTGGTATATGTTAATATTTAAAAAGCGCAATGTTTTTTGACTAAATCCTGGTATCAATAGGCAGCTATTTTCAGTTAATTCCTATAGATAATAATTATAAGCGATTATTATTTTATATATTTATTTCGGTAAATCAGTGTCCTTTATTCTAAATCTTTTTTTATGAAAACATTAAGTTTGGTTACTATCATTTTATCTTTAAGTTTTATGCAAATACAATCTCAGGAGCTTAAAGAGTGGCAGGATCCTGATATAGTAGAAGTAAATCGCCTCGATCCACATGCACATTTTTATTCTTTTGAAAATGAGAGCCTGACAAGAGCAAATGTTCCTGAGGCATCAGAGTTTTATAAAAATCTTAATGGAAAATGGAAGTTTAACTGGTCAAAGAGTCCTTCAGAAAGACCGGAAGATTTTTATAAGCCTGAATTTGATGTTAGTAGCTGGGATGAAATCAAAGTTCCTTCAAATTGGGAATTGCAAGGCTATGGGATTCCAATATATATAAATATACCTTATGAATGGATCTCAAATCCTAATCCGCCAGAAGTTCCTGTTGAGTATAATCCCGTAGGCTCATATAGAAGAGAGTTTTCTATTCCCGGAAACTGGACTGAGAGAAAGACTTATATTCATTTTGGTGCTGTTAAGTCTGCTTTCTATCTATGGGTAAACGGAGAAAAAGTAGGCTATAGTCAGGGTAGTAAAACTCCAGCCGAATTTGACATTACTGAATATGTGAAACAGGGAAATAATACTTTGGCTATTGAGGTATACAGATGGTCAGATGGATCGTGGCTGGAATGTCAGGACTTTTGGAGAATATCAGGAATTGAGCGGGATGTTTTTCTCTATTCAAAACCAAAAACGCATATTTCTGACTTCTTTGCTAAAGCCGGATTGGTAAATTATTATCAGGATGGAAGTTTTAACCTGGATGTGGATATAGTAAATTATAATGAAAAAGCGGTAAAGGGAAATTTGGAAATTGAACTTTTCGATGGTGATAAAGTAATCCTCTCAAAGACCGCTGAGTTCAAAATAAAATCAAACAATAAGGCAAAGATTCAGTTTGAAGATGAGATTAAATCACCAAAAAAATGGACAGCAGAAACACCAAATCTGTATACTCTTTCTTTTAAGCATAAGGATAAAGACGGTAATAGTCTGGAATTTATCTCCTCCAAGATTGGTTTTAGAACTTCAGAGATTAAACACGGTCAATTATTGGTAAATGGTGTTCCCATTCTGATAAAGGGAGTAAACCGACACGAGCACGATGAGTTTGAAGGACATGTAGTTTCGGAAGAGATGATGCTGAAAGATATTCAGCTGATGAAACAAAACAATATTAATACGGTACGAACCAGTCATTATCCAAACGATTCGAGGTGGTATGAGCTTTGCGATAAGTACGGACTCTATGTTGTTGACGAGGCAAATATAGAATCTCATGGAATGGGATATAAACCTGAAGAGACACTTGGCAACAGTCCAATTTTTAAGAAATCTCATCTCGACAGGACAATCAGGATGGTGGAAAGAGATAAAAATCACCCTTCAATAATTTTCTGGTCACTAGGTAATGAAGCTGGCGATGGAGTTAATTTCGATGCGACTTATGATTGGATAAAGTCCAGAGATCTAAGTCGGCCAGTACAATACGAAAGGGCAGAGGGTGGCCGGAATACAGATATTTTTTGTCCTATGTATCACACAATTCCAGCAATGTTAGCTTATGTTGAGAGGTGGCAGGATAAGCCATTAATTCAATGTGAATATGCTCATGCTATGGGTAACTCAACAGGTAATCTAAATGATTATTGGACAATAATTGAAAAATACGATCAGTTGCAAGGAGGTATTATTTGGGATTGGGTAGATCAGGGTCTTGCCAAATACACCGATGAAGGAGAGAAATACTGGGCTTTTGGAGGTGATTTTGAACCTGATGATGTTCCTAACGATGGCACTTTTTGTATCAATGGACTGGTATCGCCCGACAGAACCCCTCATCCCGGTTTAATGGAAGTGAAAAAGGTTTATCAGTATGTTGATTTTGTACCAGTCGATTTTTCTTTTGATGAGATTGAAGTGAAGAATGAATATTTTTTCACAAACCTCTCAAAGTTTGGTGTCTATTGGGAATTGGAAGCTGAAGGAGAAGTGCTGCAACAGGGAATGCTTAAGGATCTTGACATTAATCCAGGTGAATCCCGGATTCTTAGTTTGGGAATGAATCCTTTTCAACCGGATTTAAAAACTGAGTATTTTCTGAATTTCACTGTATTTGAATTTGCTGGAAATGAAATGATTCCTTCAGGTCATATAGTGGCTTATGAACAATTTGCTGTTCCCACACCCAGCTATAATTATATTCAACAGGAGGATGGTGCATCGAAGGCTGTTATAGAAACGGAAAGTAATATCAAAGTTGTATCAGGAGAAGTAAACTTTTCCTTTTCGAAAACTACCGGATTCTTAAGTTCTATTATTAAAGATGAAAAAGAATTTCTATCTGAATCACTGAGTATAAATTTCTGGAGAGCTCCTATCGAAAACGATTTTGGAAACAATATGCCTGAAAGACAAGGAGTATGGAAGGATGCAGGGAAGAATGCTGTATTGAAGGATATTCAGCATGAACAAAATCAGTTGGGATATTATGCTGTAGATGTTGATTATTACCTTCCTGATGTAGATGCTAATTATTATATAAATTATGAAATAAGTGGCAATGGAGAAATAAAAGTATCTACTTATATGGAGCCTGCAGGAAAAGAAAATCCAAATTTACCGAGATTTGGAATGTCTATGACACTTGACGAACAATACAATCAGCTAAGCTGGTTTGGAAGAGGTCCTCATGAAAATTATCAGGACAGAAACTCTAGTACACTGGTAGGCTACTATAAATCGGATGTGCAAGATCAATATGTCCCGTATATTTCTCCGGAAGAAAACGGATATAAAACAGATACTCGTTGGTTATCGCTGTTAGATAAAACTGGTGAAGGATTGTTGTTTGTTGGTGATCAGTTATTAGGGTTCTCAGCATTGCATTATAGCATTGAGGAATTTAATAGGAATTCGCGTGAAGAAAAGCATACAACAGATCTAACTCCCTCAACTGATGTCTATCTTAATATAGATTATAAACAAATGGGGGTAGGTGGTGATAATAGCTGGGGAGCAAGACCTCATTCTGAGTATACCTTACCATATATGCCTTACGGATATACATTTGTTATAAAAATTCTTAATCAGGGAGATAATATCTGGGAAAAATATAAATCTAATTTTTAATATTATGGATAGAAGATCATTTCTAAGAAATTCAAGTATTTCCCTGATTCTACACGTGGAAACTGGATTAAGAGACGCAGGATATTTGCATTAGGGGATAGCTACTAATTCATAAGTGAAAAGTTCATCCCTTAATACGGCAATTTTTGCCATTATTGCATGTCTGCTATGGTCTTCAGCTTTTGTTGGGATTAAAATCGGGCTACCGTATACAACTCCCCTTCATTTTGCAGGTACCCGATTTTTTATCAGTGGTTTGATGATTCTGCCTTTTACTTGTGGGATTAAAAAGTATATTACTTTTCTTACTAAGAATATCAAAATTGTTTTAATAATCTCACTATTGAATACCTTTATTCAATATTCTATGTTCTATCTTGGATTAAGCATGGTGCCTGCTGCATTGGCTGCAATAATTATTGGTGCAGGTCCTTTGTTTGTAGCTGGTGTAGCTCATTTTATGATGCCAGGAGACAGGATGACCTGGATGAAATTGTTGGCTTTTATATTCGGATTCAGTGGAATAGTTCTGGTAAGCCTTGGTAGAAATGAATTTAGTGGGATAGCGCAAACCGGATATATGGGAATAGTTTTATTGTTGCTGGTAAATCTTTCTTCAGGATTCGGTAACGTATTTGTAGCGCGCGATGCAAAGAATATTCCTCCTCTGGTTCTTAGCTCATCTACAATGATTATTGGCGGTGGAGCATTATTTTTATTTTCATTAACTGTTGAAGGATTTCATCCCGAAATAAAGCCACTGGAATACTATGCTTCATTAGCTTGGTTAAGCTTTTTGTCTGCAACAGCCATTTCAATCTGGTTTATTCTTTTAAAGAGATCTGATGTAAAGGTTTCGGATCTGAATTTTTGGAAGTTTTTGATTCCTGTGATAGGGGCAATTTTAGCCTGGATTATCCTGCCTGAAGAGGAGATTAGTATTGTAGCTGTGGTAGGAATGAGTATTATTGCTATTTCACTTATTTTGCTGAATATTCTAAAAAGAAGACAACTTAGAAATCCTTCCCCTTAGATTCTGTAATACTTTTTGTGGATAGTAGTCCACAAGCTGCAGAAATATCTTCGCCCCTCGATCGCCTTATAGTAGATGTTATACCCTTAGCTGAAAGTGCATCTCTGAAATACTCCATCACTTCGGGTTCGCTGGCACGTAAGGGTGTGTCTGGAATAGGATGAAATTTAATGAGGTTAACTCTACATTTTATACCGCTCAATAACCTGATAAGCTCCCGGACGTTTTTTTCCGTATCATTCAGACCTTTAAACATAATGTATTCCATCGACACTCTTCTTTGCTTTGACCAGTCCCATTTTTTTATTGTTTGAATTATCTCACTAATGGGATAAACATTTTGGATTGGCATTAGTTTTTTTCTGTCTTCATCGAAAGGAATATGAAGACTAATAGCAAGATGACATTCACTTTTATCAAGGAATTCTTTCATCCCGGGTAGGATTCCAATTGTAGAAAGAGTTATTCTCCTTGGACTCATGGCTAGCCCCCAGGGAGCTGTTAAAATCTCAAGACTTTTTAATACTTCCTCAGTATTATCAAAAGGCTCACCCATTCCCATATATACTATGTTTGTGAGTGTATCTTTTTCTGGCAGACTAAGAATTTGATTTATTATTTCCCCGGCAGAAAGATTTCCCTGGAATCCCTGTTTTCCTGTCATGCAGAACAAACAAGCCATTTTACATCCAACCTGACTTGAAACACATAAAGTAGCGCGGGTATTTTCAGGAATATAAGCTGCCTCAATGAATTTTTTATCGAGAGCCGCAAAGAGATACTTCTTAGTTCCATCTTTCGATGATTGGACCTGAGTATGAGCACTGAAACCGGTAACATATTTTTCTTTTAGCTTTCCTCTATTTTGAAGCGAAATATTTTGCATATCATCAATGGAGGAGATGGACTTTTGGTATATCCAGTTTGCAATTTGCTTTGCAGTGAAAGTGGGCATCCCCAAATCTTTAACTACTAACTGTAATTCGTTTAGCGTTTTGCCTAGTAGTGCTTCTTTCATAGTAATGCTTTTCTTTTTTTCTTTAGTTTAGTATCGACTATATCTAGTAGCGGGAGCGGTATTCGTCTCTACCGAGGTAACGGACAAGGGGACATGTCCCTTGTTGTCCTCGAGTTCCCTCCGTCCACTCCGTCTTCTCCCTCTCTCCTCCTACACCACCCTACACATCTCCTCCGCCAGCGACCGTATCCGCTCGTTAGCCGGTAGCTTATGCTTCTTCCTATTATTCTTTATATAGGCTATTACGTTTCTTAGATCGTTTTCGTCGGTTATTTTTCGTCTGCCGAATTTCTGCGTCCATAGGGAATTATACTTTTTTTTCTTTTTCGGTAGGGTATTCCGAGACGGAATCGGGATAGTATCGGGATCCGGATCGGTATCGGACAAGGGGACACGTCCCCTTGTTGTCTCCCCGATCCTCCCGTCCCTCTCTATCCCCTCTATCTCCGTCGTCGATTCTATCTCCGTAGTTTCGGTAGTGTCTATTTTATCTTCATCCGTACGAGAGGGTATAGTTATACCCCTTTCGATATTACATGCTCTACCGCTTACTGCTTTTAGCTTTCCAACAATTGTCGATAGTTTTTCTTTTTCACAAACCAGAAGTATATGCATATGGTCACGGCAGATATTATACTCTAATACATTTAGCATATCTTCTTTTACAATTCTTGCAATACTTTCTGTAATCACCAATTCATCTTTCTCACTTAACCATATTGGTTTATCCAGTTTCACATGATTATCAGTCATTCGTTGCGAATATCGAGAATTATGTATTGCAGTTGTAACATGCCATGCCTTTCCTACTATTTTATCAATATGTTTATTATTCATGGATTTTTGAATTATTGCCATTTAAAAATAAATCTCACCTATTACATTATTAAATGGGATCTTTTTTGCAAGCAATATATCTCGAGTTTCTACAACCATCTCAGCACTTCCACAAAGATAATATTTGTTAGTGGCATTCAAATCTTCTTTTTCCATCAAATATTGAGTAAACCTACCATTATAAACTCCTTTCCCTTCCTCTCTGGTACAGCATCTGATATAGTTTCCCCCAAGTTTCTCTTTAAATTCATTCCCGAAGTAAAAAGATTCAAGAAATTTTCCACCGTGTATAAGAGTCTTATTCATAAAATTTCCTGAGAATAACATAGATGCAAATGGGGCAATACCTGTACCTGCTGCAATCCAGTAGGCATTTTCATTCATCTCTGAAATAAAATTTCCTGAAACTTCAGTATAGTAAATAAATTCACCTGCATTCCTTCCTGATAGCCATGGAGTAAGCTTCCCACCTTCTTTTATATCATATAAAATACGAATTTCGGATACCTTATTACCACTGGCAATACTATACAATCTTGGTACTTCAGCAGGATTATTGCTAATTCCAATTACCTGTCCGGGAATAAATTCAAAATCTCTTTTAAAACTTAGTACATAAACAGATTCAGCAATTTTTGTATTTGTAAGTATAATTTGTTTTTTCAATGGGCTATTAATTTCAATTATGTCTAAAATAACAAAATTATGAGGATAAAGATTTTTTAAATTGAAAAAATAGTAGTTATTTTGCTTTTGAAATAAAACAAAAATGTTGAATAATATTAAAATATGGTGGTGGCAAATTTTATCAATTCCAATCGGGATATGAGATAGAGTTGCCATATATAACAATATATAACGGCCTGTCGATTTACCGACAGGCCGTTTTTTTATAAATAATTCACATGGACAAAACAAAATTAATAACCAAAATTACAAGTCTTCCACCTGGAGTAGCCGATCTGATTACTCCGGTAAGTATTTATTTGCGTATAAGGGATAAGTTTCCGAATGCAATCTTACTCGAGAGTAGTGATTATCATGGGAATCGTAATAGTAAGACATATATTTGCTTTGATATAATGGCAAATTTCAAAGTAGAGGATGGAAAAATATCAAAAAGCTATGTAGATGGGAGTATTCATACAGCAAGTATCAGGGATGAAAATACCCTGGTAAATGAGCTAAACGATTTTTTGAATTCATTTGATATTGAAAATAATGAAAAATTAGGGAAGGAGATCGCTAACGGACTCTTTGGTTATACTTCTTATGATGCCATTCAATATTTGGAAACCATTAAGTTTAGGGACAAAAAAAATAAGGATACCAAGATTCCTCAAGTGAACTATTCCTTATACCGCTTTGTACTGTCATTCAATCATTTCAATAATCAACTATATTTATTAGAAAATCTTACGGAATCAACATCCACTCGTAAAGATGAAGTGAATGCCATTTTAGCTGATAGAACTGTCGGTCAGTTTAATTTTCAAATGGCCAATGAAGAATATTCTAATATTTCCGATGAGCGATTTATGGAAATGGTTTCCAGTGGTAAAGATCATTGCAAAAAAGGGAATGTTTTCCAGGTTGTGCTTTCTCGTCAGTTCAGTAGGGAATTTAAAGGAGACGAATTTAATGTTTACAGATCTCTAAGAAGTATCAATCCTTCTCCTTACCTTTTCTATTTCGATTACGGTGGATTTAAAATATTTGGATCTTCACCTGAGGCTCAGGTTGTTATAGAAGATAATGTAGCCCGAATTAATCCAATTGCAGGTACTTTTAAAAGGACAGGTGATGATGAAAAAGACAGAGAACTCGCAATAAAATTAAGCAAAGATGAGAAAGAAAATGCTGAGCATGTTATGCTTGTTGATCTGGCAAGAAATGACTTAGGAAGGAATTCAAATATTGTAGATGTGAATACTTTTCGGGAAGTGCAATTCTATTCTCATGTAATTCACTTGGTTTCAATGGTAACTGGCGATTTAGCACCAGATTATAAGGCTTATAAAATATTTGGTGATTCATTTCCTGCTGGTACATTATCTGGGGCTCCAAAATTCCGTGCTATGGAGCTAATCGATGAACTTGAAAGTCGCAACAGAGGATATTACGGTGGAGCATTGGGGTATATTGGTTTTAATGGAGAAATGAATCACGCCATTATGATTCGATCATTTTTAAGCAAAAACAATAAACTTTTTTATGAAGGTGGTGCAGGTGTTACTGCTGCCTCGGTAGAGGAAAATGAGCTGATAGAAGTGAATAATAAACTTGGAGCTCTCCGACAAGCACTGAATCAGGCTGAGAAAATATAAAACGAAGAAAATGAAAATACTTGTAATTGATAACTACGATTCTTTCACGTATATTCTTGTTAATTATTTACGTGAACTAAGCGGTCTTGAAATCGATGTTTTCCGCAACGATAAAATAGATCTTGATGAAATAGGGAAATATGATAAAATATTAATTTCACCCGGACCCGGAGTTCCGCATGAGGCAGGAATTACAATCGACCTGATAAAAAGATGGGCGCCACAGAAAAGTATTTTGGGCGTTTGCCTTGGATGTCAGGCAATAGCAGAGAGTTATGGCGGAGAAATTTTTAATCTTGAGAGTGTATACCATGGTGTTGCAACAAATATGAGCGTAAAAGACTCCTCAGACAGGTTATTCAGGGAAATTCCTGAGAATTTTTTGGCAGGAAGATATCATTCATGGGTCATTAAGGAAGAGAACCTTCCTTCTGATATTAAAATCACTGCTCGCGATGACAAAGGATTGATAATGGCTGTTACACATAAGAAATATGATTTAAAAGGTGTTCAGTTTCATCCGGAGTCAGTACTTACAAAACACGGGAAGAAAATGATTGCCAACTGGTTGGATATTGGATAATTGTAGATTGAAATAATTAACTTGAATAGAAAAGATTTTACTATGAACAAAATTTTAGAAAGACTTATAAATCATCATAAACTCACTCGTCAGGAAGCCCGTGAGGTTCTCACGGGAATAGGGCAGGGGAAATACAATCAGAGTCATGTAACAGCCTTTCTAACTGTTTTTTTGATGAGATTGGTAACGGTTGATGAGCTCCTTGGGTTCAGAGATGCTTTACTTGACTTATGTATTCAAACCGATCTGTCTGAATTTAATACCATAGATCTTTGTGGAACCGGTGGTGACGGAAAAAATACCTTTAATATTTCTACACTTGCCTCTTTTTTGGTAGCCGGTGCAGGAGAGAAAGTATCTAAGCATGGTAATTATGGGGTTTCATCTGCATCAGGATCGAGTGACATGTTGGAGCATTTTGGGTACAAGTTCTCAAACAACAGAGATAAACTAGCCAGGGAGCTCGATGAAGCAGGAATCTGTTTTCTTCACGCGCCTCTTTTTCATCCTGCCATGAAGTTTGTCGGTCCTATAAGGAAGGAGCTGCAACTAAAAACCTTTTTCAATATTTTAGGCCCACTAGTGAATCCCTCCTTTCCTGAATATCAGGTTGCTGGTGTATTTAATCTTGAGGTTGCCCGGTTATATCAGTATATTTTTCAGCAAACAGATAAGAAATATAAAATAGTCTATTCACTCGATGGATACGATGAAATTTCACTTACATCCCAGGTGAAAATTATATCTAATATGGGTGAGGAATTGCTAAGTCCGGCTGAATTAGGATTCCATAAACTAAAACAAGAAGATTTGTTTGGAGGTTATAATGTGAAGGAAGCAGCTTCAATTTTTATTAATATTCTTGAAGGCAAAGGTACTAGTGAACAGAAAGATGTTGTTATAGCGAATGCAGCTCTCGGATTGCAATCTTTAAATCAGCAGGAATTATATAGTAATGCAGTTGCTAGAGCAAGAGAATCGCTCGACTCAGGAAATGCGGTTCAAGCCTTTCACAAATTAATCAATATAAATACCTGATGAACATTCTTGAAAAAATAGTCTTTCACAAAAGGAAGTCCTTGGTTCAACTTAAGGAAAAATTTCCTGTGTCGTCTTTTGAGAAGAATCCATTATTTCAATTAGAGAGGCCCTCGTTTTTTGATTGCTTGAATAAAAAAGGACCTTCAGTAATTACCGAATTTAAAAGAAAGTCACCCTCGAAAGGAGATATTAATCCCGAAGCACAAATTTCTTCTATTATCCCACAATATTCAAATGCTGGAGCTTCTGCTATTTCTGTGCTAACCGATATTCATTTTAGTGGTGAACTCAAAGATTTGAATGATGCTGCATTAATATCAAATATTCCATTGCTAAGGAAAGATTTTATTGTTGATGAATATCAGATACTCGAAGCCAAAGCGCATGGTGCATCTGCAATTTTGCTTATTGCAACTGTGCTTTCAAAAAAGGAAATATTTGAATTTACAAAAATTGCCCATAGACTAAGGTTGGATGTTTTGCTGGAGTTGCATGATGAAAGTGAATTATCTAAAATTGGTGCTGATAATAATATAATAGGTGTCAATAACAGAAATCTGTCTAGCTTTGAAGTAAATACCGATAAAGCTATAAGCTTGTTGGGAAGTTTGGATAAAGATGTAATTAAAGTAGCAGAAAGTGGTATTCAAGATATCGATATTGCAATAAAAATGTTTCGGGCTGGATTTAATGCTTTTCTTATAGGTGAACTTTTTATGCGAAATGAAAATCCCGGAGAAAAAGTTAGTGAATTTATTAGAATGCTGACTAAAAAACTTAATTATGAAGGTTAAAATCTGTGGTATAGCAAATCGTGAGAATCTATTGGAGATTATTGAGCTTAACCCCGACTTTATGGGATTTATTTTTTATCCTTTTTCGCCCAGGTATATGAAGGATAAATTAAGTCCGGTAGATCTTCTGGAAATTCCGGTATCGATTAATAAAACCGGCGTTTTTGTTAATATGAATGTTATTGAGATAGTGGATATAGTCTCCAAATACAATTTAGATTATATTCAATTGCATGGTAATGAGAGTATCGATGACTGCAAACAATTATCCTCTTCAGGACTTAATGTCATCAAAGCATTCAGATTAAATAAGGATTTTAATTTTGACATTCTTAGCGAGTATATCCCCTATTGCAGATGTTTTCTGTTTGATACTTATACTCCGGAATATGGAGGAAGTGGAAAGAAGTTCAACTGGGACATAATAAAAAAGTATAAATCAGGGCATCCCTTTTTGCTTAGTGGAGGAATTGAACCTTCCGATGCTGAAAAAATACTTTCATTTAGTCATCCTTCTTTTATTGGTATTGATTTGAATAGTAGATTTGAATTAAGTTCAGGAATCAAGGATGTAGATAAATTAAAAATGTTAATGAAGTCTGTCAGGTAATTATCCTGATGCATAATTGTTAAGAAAATTGTTATTGAATGAAAAATTTTATTTCTGATAGTAAAGGTTATTACGGTGAATATGGAGGAGCATATATTCCCGAAATGTTGAGGCATAATGTTACGGAACTTGGTGATATTTATTTTGAATTAATTAATTCGAATGAATTTCAAACGGAATATTATGACCTGTTAAAGAATTATGCAGGTCGGCCTTCCCCATTATATTTTGCTCCTCGATTAAGTGATTATTATAAAGCAAATATCTTCTTGAAAAGGGAAGATTTGAACCATACCGGCTCTCATAAAATCAATAATACGCTCGGACAAATATTGCTGGCAAAATATATGGGTAAAAAAAGGATTATTGCAGAAACCGGGGCGGGTCAGCATGGTGTTGCAACTGCTACGGTTTGTGCCTTATCAGGACTCGAATGTATTGTATATATGGGAGAAGTAGATATCGAGCGCCAACAGCCCAATGTTAAGAGGATGGAAATGTTGGGTGCAAAAGTAATTCCGGCAAAAAGCGGAAGTAGAACCCTGAAAGATGCAACAAATGAAGCCCTCCGCGATTGGATTGCTAATCCCGAGGATACATTTTATATTATTGGATCGGTAGTTGGCCCACATCCATATCCAGATCTTGTTGCATATTTTCAATCTATTATCTCAATTGAATTAAAGCAACAGCTAGAACAACAGACTGCAAGTGATACTCCCGATTATATTATTGCATGTGTAGGTGGTGGAAGCAATGCTGCAGGAATCTTTTATCATTATATCGAAAACAAAGATGTTCGACTTATTGGTGTGGAAGCTGCAGGGAAAGGTGTTGACACTAACTTAAATGCGGCAAGCATAAAGAATGGTCAAACGGGAGTGATTCATGGAAGTATGACATATTTAATGCAGGATGATCACGGACAAATTATTGAGCCATATTCTATTTCTGCCGGACTTGATTATCCGGGTGTCGGTCCACTTCATGCCTGGTTGAATGACTCCGGAAAAGCTGAATATATGCAAGCTACCGACAATCAGGCTTTGAAAGCTGCTTACAGATGTGCCAGATTGGAAGGGATTATTCCTGCACTTGAGTCGGCTCACGCACTTGCTGCATTAGACATAATGACATTTGAGAAAGATGATAAAGTAGTCGTGAATGTTTCAGGAAGAGGTGATAAAGATATGGCTGCCTATATTGATTCATTAAATTTGAATTTATAGATATGAACAGAATTGATAAGCTATTTCTTCAGAAAAAAAAGCAGATCCTATCCCTTTACTTCACTGCTGGTTTCCCTGAATTGAATGACAGTATGAAAATAATTGAGGCACTTGATAAGTCAGGAGCAGACATGATAGAAATTGGGATGCCATTTTCTGACCCTGTTGCCGACGGTCCGGTAATTCAGGAAAGCAGCAAAAAAGCTCTGAATAACGAGATGAATCTTGACCTACTCTTTAAGCAGTTAAAAGATTTACGTTCGATGACTGAAATGCCTGTTATACTTATGGGATATATTAATCCAGTTTTCCGAATGGGGATGGAAATCTTTCTCAATAAGTGCAGAGAAGTTGGTGTTGACGGATTAATCCTACCTGATCTGCCTCCACAGGAGTATGAGGAGCACTATAAAATTATGTTCGGAGAATATGGGATCGACAATATTCTGCTTATCACTCCTCAAACCAGCGATTCGAGAATAAGGGAGATTGATGTACTTTCACGAGGATTTATTTATGTAGTGTCTAATTATGCAACTACGGGCATACAGACTAAATTCGGTCAAAGACAATTGGATTATTTTCAAAGAATAAGGGATCTTGATCTGAAAAATCCACTAATGATAGGATTTGGTATTTCAGACAAACAAGGGTTTGAAACCGTTTGTGAATATGCGGCCGGAGGAATTATCGGAACTGCATTCATAA
>JAGLSB010000309.1 GCA_023135955.1 Bacteroidales bacterium
TGAAGAGCAATTTCATTTACAATATCAAATCCTAAACGATAATGAAACTGAGTTGAAAATTTAAATTGTTTATACTTGAAAGATGTGCCGAAACCACCCATAAAATCAGGATTCCCATCACCCAAAAAGACAGCATCATTAATATCTATTGTGCCATCATGATTAATATCTTCATAGCGGGCATCTCCTCCCTGAAATACATATTCATCTTTGTACATAACCGGTAGTGGTAATCCATTTACATCTCTAAGAATATTACCATCTGCATCTGTTGCTACAACTGCTTCATCGCTGGCCCATACTCCCAGATATTTAAATCCGTAAAATGAACCTACGGGTTGATCTATAGTCGCACGTCGCGGATAATCACCATTTCCAACATTCACTGATCTTTCGGAATTGAAATTTTCAGGAAAAGAAAGGAACCTATTGCTGTTATTTGAGATATTAGCCTTTACACTAAAGCTAACATCTTTGGTTCTGATCAGCACAGAACTTAAGAATAATTCCCAGCCTTTGTTCTGAATACTACCTCCATTATAATATTTTAGTGTGCCATAACCTGAGGATGCAGGTATTTCATAGTTTTTCCAGAGAAGGTTTGAAGTAACAGCATCATAAAGGTCAAATGTCATTGTAAATCTTCGCTTAAATAGTCCTAAATCTAAGCCAATGTTCCACGATTCTTTTATTTCCCATTGAAAATTAGATAGTTGTACCTGGGTTTGTTCAATAGCTACATCCTGAATATACTGTCCTTTAGTATCGTACAAGCCAAATCTGGAGATACTGTTTCCCATTGTATTACCTGATCTTCCCCAGCTCATTCTAATTTTAGCCTGATCAACAAAGCTCATGTTTTGCATCCAATCCATTTGATCCATTTTCCATGCAAATGAAGTACTTGGAAACAGGGCAAGGCGATTATTCGTTCCGAAAATAGAGCTGGCATCTGCTCTCAGATTAAAAGACAAAACATAAGTATCTTTAAATTTATAATTAATGTTGGAAAGTGCTCCAATTTTCCTATCCATTCCACTATTACTGTGGAAACTAACAATTGGAGAATTTACAGCTGGATCAGATATTCCTAAAGATGCAGATTTAGCTCCCGTTAAGGTTAAATTCTCAAAAGAATTTTGTTCTACTTCCCAAAGTAGTATGGCTGATAGAAAATGATCCTGTACATTCCTCAGTGGTTTAATAAATAACTGGGAACGCGACAAAAGTGTATTTTTAAGAGAATTTTTTTCCTTCGCGTTATTTATCTGGTCATCAAGCCAGTCGGCTCCAATAGCAGAATATGGAATGAATTCGTTTATTTTGGTATTTTGATAGCTGAAGGATACTGTTTCTACAAGATCCAACCAATCAAATATCTTATAATTTAATTTAAAGCTGTTTTGAATGTTATTTCTCTTTGTATCATTTGAACTCAAATTTCCTATCGCTACCGGATTATAGAACTCATCTCCCTTTCCCTGATAGCTGTCAATTGGATTAAAATACTCACCTATAGGGTTGCCGTTTTCATCATACTCCCAAATACTCATATTCGGGGCTTTCAGGTAAGCCATTTTGCGAATATTTATTTTATTGTCGATATCGTCAGGCCCGTCATATGCAGTAACAAGATCAACATTACTTGATCTTATTTCTACATTATCACCTTTGTAACTGTTAGAATAATCAAAGTTTACCGTAAACCTCAATCTGGTCGATAAAGTATAATTAAGGTTTACCCTTGCAGTAAGCTGATCGAAATCTGTATTAATAGTAGTTCCATTATCCTTAAGATAGCGTAATGAAGTAAAAAACAATGTTTTATCTCCACCTCCGGAAACTTTAAAATAATGATCTGATTTTAACCCAATCCTGGTAATTTCATCAAGCCAATCGGTATTCTTATTGTAGTTATTGAAATTATAAAAATCTCTATCGTATGCTAATTCATCGGGGACAACAAATACGCCTTGCTCATTGAATAATTCTTCGAGCTGCATAGTGATATACTCATCCCCGTTAAGCATAGGGATTTGATCGGGTTGAATATTTATTGAAGTTTGATAATTATAGAAATAACTTATATTTCCTTTATCGCCTTTAATTGTCTCTATTAGAATTACTCCATTGGCTCCTTTCGAACCCCATACTGCTGTAGAGGCAGCATCTTTAAGAACCGTTATTGAACGAATATCCTGTGGTGCAACATTTATTAACGAGCCTATGTCTTCCTGATCGGCCGAAGACAAATCAAGATCGCCCGTTGATGCGTTTCGTGGAATACCATCCACTACGATTAGAGGTTTTGAATTCCCCAAAGAACCAAGGCCCCTTATCACCAATTGTGATCCACTGCCAGGATTACCTGATGAGGCAATAATATCCAGACCACTAACCATTCCTTGCAGAGCATCGGCCGAAGATGATGCGCCAATCTGTTCAATATCTTCAAGTATTGTAGTTGAACTTGCGCCCCCTTCATCCTCACTGGAAAGACCTGTTAAAGGATTTATGTATTTTGCAGTAACTACTACTTCCTCCATCTGTATACTTTCAGATCTCAATTGAATAACAATATTTGTCTGATTATTTATCTCAACTATTCTTTTCTCATAACCGATAAAACTTACTTGTAAAGTATTGTCGCTACTTTTTGCAGCAATTGTAAAACGTCCGCTAACGTCTGTAATTGCACCGTTTACTACTCTGCCGTCAGTATTATATTCCGCAAGTGTTGCTCCAATAATAGCTTCCTTTGTCTCTTCATCTATTACAGATCCACGAAGAATAATCTGTTGCCCGAAAAGTACATAACTATTAATCAGAAAAAATACTATACCTGCAAAAACAGACTTCATTTTAAGACAATTTGAAAAAAAATTACTATCCTACTATTATTTAATTAAAACAGAATCTATTGAATGAACAACTCCTGTTGTTACAAAACTCCATACAGACGAATCATCGTCATTACTTACAGGGGTTGTAGTTGTTAAATTTGTTTTCCCTGCACTTAAATTAATACATGTATACTCAATGTTGTTATCATCGAGAATACTAATATAATCTATGCCAGTCTCAATATTTATATGTTTATAATCACTATCATTTAAAGTTGTGTAAACCCCAGAAGATGCCTTCCCGTCAGTAAATATTATATCACCCGATAGAAAATGAGCTTTAATAAATTCCTGTAGCTCACTATTTGATAAAGTATCTGTATTATAATTATTGAGAGCTATAGGATCAGGGATAAATACTGTATAAAATGTCCCCAGATTAATAAAATTCAATTCATACTCATCGCCAAGTAATTTATTGGCCAAACCAGCTTTCTCCATCAACAAAAGAAAACTATTATTAATTTCTCTTATTCGATCACTCATTTTTACATTAGCGAAACTAAACCACGTATCTATTTCGTAAGTTTTTCCGTTATCGGTAATCTCTTCCAACAGGACTGGTTGAAGATCTATTATTGAATCGCCACCAAAGCCAAATGTGGTATTTGCTGTGCCACTTACAAGGTTGTTTACATTATCAAAAACAATATAATTACCTGCCAGATTCCTGACAAATTCAATGTCAGCAGCCCCTAAGGGCAGGTCTGTTCCTACGTGATTTAATAATTTCTTTCTAAGGTCATTATCTAACACCGATTCAAATTTCTCTGTCGATCGATTATAGGCCCTAAATGAAATTCTATTATTTTTAAGAACAACATTTAGCGAAGAATCTCTTAACATACCGTAAGTAAGATCAGGTATAACAAAAAATGAATAATTAGCATCCCTTTTTTTCAGAGCTGCAAGAATATTTGTTTCTTCAATAGCATTTAAAAAAGTATAGAAACCTCGTCTAAGGTAAACCGGGGCACTCACACAGGAAAATGCTCGTGGAACTATAACTTCATTCAAACCAACATATGTAGAATTACTTCCATAATCCTTCTGAAGGATATTGCTTTCAGGAATATTTACAAGATCACGTTCTTCATTTATAAATCCAGCAAGAATATCAGATTCATAAGATATATCTGAAACCATATGTGAATTAATAATAATGGTTTTAATAGAGTTTGGGACGTTCGCAAGACTACCCCACTGTTTTGATCCCTTGATATATTTCTCCAAAAACGCATCTAATGCCTGATTACTTGGTGCGAAAAACGAATTATGATATTGGATGCTGTTAATAGCATTATTCTCATTTGATCCTGTAATTTCGCTATGAATATTAAAAGCAAGCTCGGGATAAGATAAATTATATAATGTATCAACCTGAAGTCCCTCATCTGCACCAGCTTGCTTATATGTTTCATCCAGATTCAATTCAAATACAGGAAATTCATGAATTAGATCTAAAAACTCAGAGTAAGAGTATTCTGCATATTCTTTTTCAAGCAATTCCTCTGTGTTAAGAAGAGGTTCAACTACACGATCGATAATATATAAATATCCATTTTCTGCAGGAATTTCATCTGCATCGGAAACTTTTGCATTAGCGTAATAAATACCACCATCGAATGACCTGTCAAAATAATATTCATAATCGCTTGTCGGAATTCCGTAAGTGCTGAAATATTCATTAAAAAAAACAGGGACATACTTTCTGGATCTGGTAAAAGATGTCCTGAACAAGGACCTTTCCTCATCAACTATTTTAAATCCATCCTCATCGGAGTATTCAACATAATATTTTTTATTCTTTTCTCTATATAAGGTTTCTTTTTTATTTGCCCGGTGTTCAACATTATCATCATCTTCATCAATCCATCCTTTAACATTAATTTTTTTAAGCTGAACTTTACTCCATGAGTTTTGAACAATATGAAACTCAACTAATTGCTCAAGTTCTTCAAGCGGAATATTCTTAACATCCTTATTATATTCAGGGTTTTCAGAGAAATAAATATTAAAAGCTTCATCTGTTGGCGCAAAAACAGTATATAGACCACTTGTATTTATTATAGTGTCAATACTTGTTAGTTTTAAACATTCAGAGAATATTTTCAAATTTTCCTGCGATTCAACCTGAGTATATAATTTACCTTTTAGCCATGAGGGAGCCTTATATTTATCCAAATCCTCCATGTCTTTTTGACATGAAGAGAAAAACAGGACAAGAATAAAGTATAGAAGATATTTTTTCATGCAAATAGGATGATGTCTGAAGCTGGTAAATTTACCCCCCCTAAATCCCCCCCTAAAGGGAGGGGACTTTTACCAACTACGGTTAAAGTTAGCAGGTGGAAATTGAGGATTTTCTTTCTTATTTAGTTTTTAATATTTTATAAGTATAGACATTACCAC
>JAGLSB010000031.1 GCA_023135955.1 Bacteroidales bacterium
GTGTCTGACACTTTTGCCAAGGTTACAACTCCATCACCTTTATTTACAACAGGTGACAGAATAATGTGGGTGATAATCCCTGAAAAAGGAGCTATGAACTCCTCTATTCTATTTCCCCAGTAATCAGTTGTAAAACCTAATAGAGTACCTTTTGTTATATAATGCCCTTTATTTAATAGAGGATAAAAAATTCCATCATATTCGCTCTTAATTGACTGCTCATCTGTAAGATAAACAGGATGTTCATTTGCAAATGTCTCACCTTCTAGCATTCCAATGGTTCTAATTACATTGATTAATCCATTCACTGCAAAATCAAGTACGGAAGGATCAACCTCACCTCTATCTCCAAACTCAACAGCAATAGCCGGCACTCCCTGCATCATGGCCTCGTATTCTGAATATTGAGATAGTGAATCCATGACTGATACAAAATCAAGGGGTACTAAGTACCTGTTACCCATTGCATGAGCCATTATTTTTGACTTCCTGCAAACGTCCGCATCCGGGCAACCGTAATAGAACATAAGATAACTCAACATCTCTTCATTAAATTCTCCTCCATGTAAATCAATATAATAATCGCTTCTACTTATAATTTCGTTAGTAAGAGTATATGCAAGTCGCTCTGAGAAAGTACCTTCTGCTTTGCCAGGATATACCCTGTTCAGGTTTTTGAAATCTATTGGATTACTATAAACACTCCGACCTTGGAAAGAAGGAATATTGGCAACATGCACCAAGATTAAAATCCCGGATAGATCTTCAGGTTTTATCTCTTGCATAATACGTTGCAATGCAATAATAGGAACATATTCCGTTCCATGGACTCCGGCATTCAGGGTTAAAACTGGTCCTGGTTTTCCGCCATAAATTACGGTAATGGGTATAAATGACCCCTTGTCAATACCTTTCTTAACTATAAGTTTCCCAGAAACCTTTTCTCCCGGATTTGCATTTATCGATCCTATTGAAAAAACTTCCTGATCCTGAGCCTTTCCAACAACGAAAGAAAGCAGGAGAATTGCAATTATGATCCGTTTCATGATTGTTGAGGATTTTGATAATTAAATGCAAGTTAGGGAATTAGAAAACACAAGTCAAATCACTAAAAATTAGCCCCTTATTCCTTTGGCATGTCCCTGTTGTCCCTTAAATTGGCTAAACAAAAGCCAATGAAAGTACACCTTAGGAAACGCCAAATTAGAAGTAAGGGATCAACGAAACCCAGGTATAGCCTATATTTGCACATTTATTATCGTAAAGGAAAACGCAAAAGAGAATTCTTAGGAATATACCTTGAACCTCATGATCACAAGACATACAGACAGGATAAGCTAAAATTAGCCGAAAATATCAAGGCTAAAAGGATGATGGAGTTGGCTAATGAGGAACATGGATTTCCAAATAAGGATAAGCTCTATCAAAACTTTATTGAATACTTTTTAAAACAAACCAACAAAAGGGAAGGGAACTCAATTCACACATGGCAAAATACTTATAAGCACCTTTTGAAATTGTGCGGTAAAGATGTCATATTTAAAGAAGTAGATCGGGAATGGTTAGAGGAATTTATAGCCTATAGACATAGGTTGAGGATATCACTTGGTTATATAATATGTTAGCAAAAATGCCATGAGAAACATTCCATATACAAAAAGTTCTCAATTTGAGAATTAATGTATACCTTTGTTCCCAGATTAAGAACTATGAAACGAATATTTGCAAAAAGCACATTGAGAGAGTTTTGGGTGAAACATCCTGATTCGGAGCAATACCTAAAAACTTGGTATAATACTGCAATAAATGCAGATTGGAAGACACCAAGTGATGTTAAACAGAGCTATGCCAATGCGAGTATTTTAAAAGATAGCAGAATAGTTTTTAATATAAAGGGCAATTCTTATCGATTGGTTATTAAATTCAATTTTGACCATCAATTAGCTTTTGTTCGATTTATTGGGACTCATTCTGATTACGACAAAATTGATGCAAATAATATTTAAAATATACAATTATGGATTTAAAACCGATAAAAACAGAGACTGATTACAGAGTAGCATTAAAAAGATTAGAAGAAGTTTTTGATGCTGAGTTGGGTACTCCTGAGAGTGACGAACTAGACATACTTGGGCTAATGGTAGATGACTACGAAAACAAGCATTATCCAATTGAGGCCCCAGACCCGATTGAAGCGATAAAGATTAGAATGGAGGAAATGCACCTTAAACAAGTAGATTTGATTCCCGAGATTGGAGGAAAAAGCAGAGTGTCAGAGATCTTGAATCGGAAGAGGAGGTTAACTGTTGATATGATTAGAAGATTAGCAACACGGTTGAACCTTTCAGCTAATCTCTTGATTAAAGATTATCAACTCATCAAATAGGCACATTTTGCTAAACAACGGGTATATTCTATAGCCTGTTTTACCTTGTATTCGAGAATTATTCTTAAATTATTTAATATCTTTAAACTATCTCCCTTAACGAACAGAATCCTATATGAGACTGGAATAAAACCCATTTTCATTCAGAAGTGAATTAGCAATTTATTATTACTTTAATCAACTTTAAAATTATATTTGCAACCTAATCTGGTTTAGAAGAGAAATAATTATTACTAAGTTTTATATGATGAGAGTTTTTGCTTATTTGATATTATTGATGTCTGGTATGTGGTTTGGAATGTTATCATGTTCAGAAAATCAGCTTGAGTTTGAGGATCAAATAGAAGATTTTGTGGGAGATACTGTTGCTTATGCCATTATCACTTCTCCCGAAAATGGGGCAAGCTTCAATGAGGGTGATACTATCACAGTTAAGGTGGAGGCCGGGCATTCTTTGGGCTACGATAGTGTAAGCCTGTGGATCGATGATATCTACCATAATACCGTCCTGAAAGATTCCTATGCATTTACAATTGCAGATTTAAGTACAGGAGATCATAATCTTGAGGCCATAGCACATGTCAATGCTGATTCATTTATCCGAAGTGAGAAGAATACAATCCATGTCAACAAATCACTTAGTGATTCCCCATCCTATAATGGATCGATCATCGGAGGAGATCAGGTCACCAGAACCATTTATCTTTTTGAAGGTGATAAGACAGATTTGAATAATTCAGTGTTATGGTCCTGGAATGCATCTGAAGCGACTGGCATTGATTCGGGTGATGATCTTGCTGGTGGACCAGTCGATATTAAATGGGTCATGGGTGGTACACATATTCTGGCCATTATGTCTCCGTATGTAGCACTTATACGGATTGAAAATAAACATGTGGTATTTTACGGTAAAGCCGCAGGCAACCCGCATTCCTGTGAATTGCTGCCGGATGGAAATATCGTTACTGCTTCAAGTGATGGCAAAATGCTAAAGATTTTTTATACTGGAGGTGGTAATAAGCCAACGCCATATGAATATCCTTTTGGAGGAGCTCATGGAGTAGTATGGGACCATAAACGACAGGTTCTATGGGCAATCGGTGGAGATAAACTCTGGAGTTTTATCTATAATTTTGATAGACAGAATCCTTCGTTGACCGCAAAGGATAAGTATGTGATTGAACCGAGCGGGCACGACCTATACCCTGTTCCGGGAGAGGATAAACTTTATTTCACCAGTAAGAATTTATGGGTCTTTGATATTGCGACCGGAGAGCAGACCGTCCTGCTGGATAAAGGGCCAAAATCCGTCAGCCAAAATGGTCCGAACGGTGAAATTATTTATACACAGGGTATGGGCGGCAATGCAGCAGAGCTGGGGCTTAAAAAGTGGCAAACCCCACATATTAAATCTCTTAATGGATCTACCCGAACTTATGAAGGAGCGGGATTCTATAAAGTACGTTGGTTTATTCCGTGTCCATTTAGTTACAAGGAATGGGACCACTAAGTCGAATATTCCGAAAAATAATGCAGGATTATTACATGATCCTGGTGGGGGGAGTTGATTAACAATTATTGTTACTCTATTTGTCTCAGATATGTCCCAGCCCGTACCCCAACCTAATTCCAACTCTTTCACTATATTTGTATTACCCAATTCCACTCGGATGTTTCCCGGAGAAGAAGCAAGAGGAAGAGAGGGAGAGGGAGAGGGAGGAGTATTTAGCAATAGGTGTTCCGGAAGAATGGGTGGAACCATTGAAGGCATTGGGGTATACAACAATTGCAAAAATTAAGGAATTAGAAAAGCCCGGGAAATTGCATCAGGAGATGATGGGGTACCGGAAGAAGAATAAATTGGATATTGGGACGGTGTTGATGGAGGATGTGATTAATTGGATTGCGTAGAGACAAGGCTTGCTGTACGGTCAAGGCATGCCTTGACCGT
>JAGLSB010000310.1 GCA_023135955.1 Bacteroidales bacterium
GGAACTAAGGGTTCGTTTGAAATTCTTAATAATCATGCTCCAATAATTTCCACGTTGGAGAAGGGGGTAATAAGAGTGAAGGACAAGGAAAGTGAAGTGTTAAATTTTGAAATACAAGGCGGAGTAATTGAAGCGAAAGAAAATAATATTATCGTTCTTGCAGAAGTTGTTTAAAAAAATGCTTCTGAAATATTCCCTTCTGGCAATTATTCTCCTGACAAGCTTATCGATGGAGAAGTCTTTCGGTCAGATTGTTAGGAAGTCAAAAATTGAATTTTATAGTAGCGACAGTCTCCTTCTTACTGCTGATCATTATTTCTCCAAAAAAGGAAATCAATACATTCTATTTTTTCACTCCGAAAACTCCAGCAGGGGTGAGTTTGATAATATAGCTAACAGATTTACTAAGATGCGTTATAATTGTCTGGCTGTTGATTTGAGAACCGGCAATAAGTATGGCTATATAAAAAATGAATCTGCAGAAAGAGCGTCCAGATCTAATGTCAAAAACAGCCTGATAAGCGGAGAAAAAGATATTCTTGCAGCGATAGAGTTTGCGCAATCACTAAGCAATAAGAATTTGATATTATTTGGTTCATCCTCTTCTGCATCTTTAAGTTTAAAAATCGCAGCCGAAATTAACAATATTGATGCGGTAATGGCTTTGAGTCCGGGTGAATATTTCAAACCCGAATTTGCCGTTCAGAATTTAATTCCTGATTTTAATATTCCAATATTTGTTGCAGGAAATAAGATAGAAGAACCATATCTGAATGATATGTTTTTTGAATTGAAGGAAGAATATAAATCAATAGTAGATCCTGCCGATAATTCGGAAGGAAGGGGAACTGAGCTTCTTTCTCAGAATAATCCTGCCAATAATGAATACTGGATGGCGGTCCTAATCTTTATCAAATCGTTAAACCCGAATTAAAAGATGAAGTTTCTGCTTCTTCGTTTCAGTTCCATTGGAGATATCGTCCTTACTACTCCGGTAATTCGTTGTTTGAAGCAACAATTTGAAGGTGCGGAAATTCATTTTATTGTAAAAAAACAGTATGCCGATATATTAAAACACAATCCGTATATCGATAAATTGTGGTTGTTGGATAATAATATGGCTGAGCTTATATCAGATTTAAAAGATACAAAGATTGATTTTGTAATTGATCTGCATAAGAATTTACGAACTTTCAATATTAAACGAAAGCTAAAACTGAAAGCTTTTCCTTTCAATAAAATTAATATAGAAAAATGGTTAATGGTTAATTTCAAAATTAATCGTTTACCCGAAGTTCATATTGTGGATAGATATATGGAAACTCTTAGAAGTTTTCAGGTTGTTAATGACAATGCAGGACTCGATTATTTTATAGGAAAGGAAGATGAAAAATTACCTGAGGAGATAAGATCGCAGATCCCTGATAAATTTATCAGCCTTGTTATTGGCGCTCAGCATAACACAAAAAAAATGCCTGCAGAAATGTTGGCGAAAATCTGCTCCCTGATTAATCATCCCATTATTATTCTGGGAGGGCCCTCAGACAGCAGTTCTGCAAAAGAGATAATTTCTTTGTCTGAAAATAAAAACCTTATGAATTTAAGCGGAAAACTAAGTCTAAATCAATCTGCTTATATGGTGAAAATGTCAGAACTGGTTATTAGTAATGATACTGGTTTAATGCATATCGCTTCTGCTTTCAGGAAAAAGATCATCTCAATTTGGGGAAATACCATTCCGGAATTGGGAATGTATCCATATTTGGCAGATGAAAAGTCTGAGATTTTCGAAGTAAAAAATCTTTCATGCCGTCCTTGTTCAAAACTCGGTTTTGATTCTTGTCCTAAGAAACATTTCAAATGTATGATTGAGCAGGATGTTGAGGGAATTGCCCGACTTGCTAATTCATTTATGTAGAAGAATTTATTCCTGCGAAATAAATATATAGGTGATTTTTGCCTGATGATCTGCTGGTGCAGAATTATCACCTCTGAAAATACTTTTTAAAGCAAATTCCTCCGAAATCTCTGCAAGACATATTGGATCTTCAGAAGCATCAATTACATTTGGTTTTGCTGAAACGACATTCCCCAGATTGTTAACTTCAATAAGCACTTCTACCTTTCCGTAGCCCCTGCATTTATAGACTGGTATTGGGAGATTCACTGATACACGATTAAATGGTTCCACCAGGAATTCATAGCTTATATTAGTCGGCCCTGTAAATTCAGGAATTTTTTCTTCGTCTTTTGTCTCTTCATTTATTAACACAACATCTTCCTGAGCAAGGAGATTTTCCAATTCTTCATTATTTTTTTTCCACTGTTCACTTCTTTCTTCTTCAAGCTGTTTAAGAAAATCTTCCACATATTTCTCTGTACTAATTTCCTCCTCCAGTTTTGCTTCATTAACAGCTTGATTGCTTGCACGTAGTTGTTGCTCTATCAATCTTTCCAGAAATTCTTCACGTCTTTCCGGTTCCTCTTCCAAAAATTCTTCAACAGGAATTTCGATAAATTCCATCACTAAATCCAAATCTTTAATATGTTTGAAACTTTGTATTTTCACGAGTAAAAAAACAATGAGGATAAGCATGTGAAAAGCCAAAGTTCCCATAATTCCAATTTGGTGATCCCTGAAAAATCGAGATATGGAAAAAGGCCTTCCGTTTAATTCAGAAAATATTTCGCTATTGCTTTTCATTATTTAGATAAACACAAAAATACAATTTTAAAAACGATTTAAATCTAAACTGAATATGGCTTCTGCCTTCATCTCCCCGGCATTTTGAAGATAGGATAATCGTATTCCTGATGTAAGTGGGAAAAGCATCCTGAATAAATGATATTCGAACCTTAGCTCTGCCCCAAATGATTGATAGCTACCATTAACCACTTCCGGTCTTTCTTCACCTGGAACAGGAATCCGTAGCCCTTCACCGTAAATATAATCAGAGAAAATTTGCGCACTTATTCTTTTCAGGTAAAAGACACCTTCAATATTCCAGTCGGGATACAATAGGGTAAGATAATAATCGAATGTATATTTAGTAAGCTTTTCTGCTAAAATATCTTCGTATCCCCGTGGAAATGTCAACTGATTTGAAAAAGCATATTTCTCGTATTCCTGGATCTGATTTTCTGCCTTTAAACGTATGCCATGTCCTCGGATCAAACCAGGTAAAAATAAAGTTGATTTTACAGTATTTACAGATCCTCTTTGCTCGTTTTCAAACGGAGAAGATAAACTCTGAATATCCAGGATTCCCCCCCAACGAGGAATCAAATCTTGTACTGCTGTTTTATGATAAGTATATAAATACAAACGAGGACTAGCGTAAGTAATCCCTCTTTTATAACCAACGGCACCGGAATAAAAGAAATAATCGCTATTATGACTTATTCGTAAGATTGGCTGTATCCCAACATTCCATTTCCCACTTACCAATGACAGGGGAATATATGTTAATAAACTGTACTTAGTGGCTGGAGGAAGATTTGCTGGTGGTTCTTCTCCTTTTTCTCCATTAATAGAAGGTTCTCCACCATAGCTATATGAAAAATCGATTACCGGAGCCCATCCTTTATAGGTAAAACCAGTATGAAAAAAATGATGTCCTTCATTAAATTCATAAGAAAGATGACTAACAGCGGTGCTTAAATGATTTTGAGATAAAAGGCTTATACCTGGCGAGACATCTGGATTCTCAATATCCGGATTGGCAAAATCATAATATAGAGGAGCCCAGCTATGGAAATTAAATAAATTAGAAAGCTTCGAATATTTTTCAGGAACATATTTTGTTAAAAGGGCTTCATCTTTATCCTGTTCAGTATATTTTTCTTTTTGTTTATAAGAATGAAATGCCTGTTCAGTAATAGTAAGGGATGCATCATATTTCTCAAAATTGATTTCTGACAATCTTTTTCGAACAATACTTTGACCCTGACTACTGAAATCTGTGAAACATATCCTTCCATTTTTATCATTCACATCGGGTTGAAATGATCCGAATTTTGAATTGCTTATCTTAAAAATTTCCTTTGATGAATATGAATACGCGAAAATGTTGTCTCTTCCTTCAAAATCTGCATGAAAATATAAAAACTCTCTTGTAGCTCTCAAATTGTTAATATTAAAGGGCGAAGGGCTTATTAATACATCCCATTCATCCTCACTTCGATCATAAGAAATCACACTTTTCCCCTGTTCATCTACTGCTGTCATTATAATTATATCATCTTCATCCTTCCATGCAGGATCCATAATCTGAACATTTTGGGGAGTTTTTTCCCTTGTGAATATCCCACCATCGAGTCCTGAGATAAATACCAGATTAAAATCATTCGCCAGGCTGGTTTCTACTGCAACAATAGAATCGCCAGAGAAGGAATATACTGGCGACGTAAGCCTTGTATTATTTCCAACAAGATTCCTGGTCAGATTTGTTTCTATATTGTGTTCCTGAATTACAGAAAAACTCTGATTCTTCCATCTTAAATCTGGAATGTATTCGTCCCACAGAATCTTATTGTCCTTAACTGAAATCCTACCGGAATTAAGATTGCCGGGAACAAAAACAAGCTCTTCTTCTCCATCAGAAGATATTTTCACAAAACGATCTATAATATGAAAACCTGATTTAACGGCAATAACAGAACCATCGTCTAAAATTTGAGGGTACTTATAGGCTGTGAATTTCTTGCTAAGTAAATTCATCGACTCATACTCGGCAGGTTTATTAGCCTCAGATTCTTTTGTCCAATGAGAATCCAGATGACTCATTGTATTTTTGTACAATTTAACTTTGCTACTAGCGGCGTTCTTCTTAAGATAAAAGTAAAGAGGATTTATGAGATATGGTTTTCTGCCGATATAATCAAAAGCTCCGGACCAGATTTCATCCCCATACTTCTGTCTTGCAAAACTCACCATCTGATAGCCAAATTGATAATAATTCGGAACGTAATCCTTGTATGACCCCAGATAAGATTTTGAATATGACCAATGACTATTATCGCTTAAAAGTCTGGCTTTAATACCCATTTCAAATTCTGCAAGTCTTCCCCTTCCACTCTCAGATAAGTTTGTTTCCGCATAGACTGCATCGCCCTCCAAAAGCCAGAAAGGAACCAGGGCTGCTGCCGGACCAATACCCATCTCTCCGGTAAAAATGCTTAATAACTTTGTGAAGCCTTTATTCATCTTCTCTATCTGGATTACATGCCGAAATTCATGAAGGCTAAGATGTGTATACCAGTATTGTGAAATACTCTGTGCTTCCGGAAACATAAATAATTCAACACGCTTTGGTGCCCACACAACAAATCCATTGGACCTGACAGTGTGAGTATGCAGTATCACGGGAATTTTTTTTGGCTGGTAATCTAACTCTGCACTTTGAGATAAGTACTTTTCTTCAAGTATCGAAAGAACTTTAAAAGCATCGCGTTGTATTTCTGCGGGATAAATTAGCCGAAAATGTTCAGAATCAATTTTAAGCCATTTCACCTTTGCCGGTTCTTGTCCGTATTCGTAAAACTGAGCCTGACTTTTAAATGTTGAAACTACAATTAGTAGTAGCAGAAGTAATATACTCTGACCAAGAATTAAGTTCTGATTTTTTTTAAAACTCATTAATAAATACTATCGAAGCTTAACATTATAACCATCTTTTTCCAGAATTTCAGTTAATCTCTTCCGAAAATCTCCCTGAATGATAATCTCTCCCTCTTTGGCGCTACCTCCCGTACCGCATTTTTTCTTCAGCATTTTTCCTAATTCAGACAGATCTTCATCTTTTCCAATAAAGCCGGTAATCAGACTAACAGTTTTTCCCTTTCTTTGTTTTTTATCGAGAGAAATGATTAGTTTTTGGTTTACTGGATCAAGAGTATTCTTATCACCTGATTCACCAGTATCATAATTATAATTATCTCCGGTTGAATACACAACACCAAGTCGTTTCTTCCAATCGTTTTCTGCTGCCATTATATAATTTTTTACAAATGTAATAAAATGCCGCAGGAAAAAGATATGCAGCCTGGCTCTAGTTGCCGCAATCAGGTGATTTTTGTATCATTGCACTTATAATAGAAACAACATAATTATGCAGAAATATAATCGCTGGAACATACTATTAGGCTGGGGAGTTTTTCTAATCGCACTTTTAACATACACATTAACCCTTGAACCTACAGTAAGTTGGTGGGATTGTGGTGAATTTATTTCCAGTTCTTATAAGCTCCTGGTCGGCCACCCTCCAGGAGCCCCTCTATTTCTGATGGTCGGTAAAATTGTTTCCCTTTTCATTTCCGATCCGGAAAAAATAGCATGGTCCATAAATATGGTTTCTGCTTTTGCAAGTGCCTTTACCATCGTATTTTTATTCTGGACAATTACTCATCTTGCAAAAAAGATTATGATCTCAGAGGAAAATTATAGTAATATGAATGTGATTTTGGTCCTTGGAAGCGGACTGGTTGGAGCCCTGGCTTATGCTTTTTCTGATACGTTCTGGTTTTCTGCAGTTGAGGGTGAAGTATATGCAAGCTCTTCATTATTTACTGC
>JAGLSB010000311.1 GCA_023135955.1 Bacteroidales bacterium
CATTGAAAAGCGCATTGCCATTTCCCGGAAACCTTGATTCAAATTCATCTGCAAAAAAATCATCCGGTGTGTCAGGATTGTATAGTAATCGTCCCCATTGCTCATAAAACATCCACTGTCTTTCAAATGCATAGGTCCAGCTTACATTTTCCTTTGCTGTAAAATAATCATCAGCCGGAATGTACGTTTCAGAACCCACAAAATATCCTGTAATATAATCTTTGCTATTTAATGCAATGTGTTCGCGTATAAAATCAGGTTGCCCCCAACGAAGCATAAAGAAGTCTTCGTTTCGAACCATCCATGAAAGTTTGTAATTGGTAGGTCGTGGATTCCAGTATTTATCGGATAACTTTCCTCCGTGAACTTTAAAAAGATGAGGTGAGGAATGTCCGTGTGACCAATTGTATTTCAACTCAATAATTATGGGCGGAATAATACAAGTTAAGGTGTCGAGTGTTTTGCGGGTAATAATCTCTACCATTTCTTTTGTGGTATTGTCGCCTTGTCCTTTTTTTAAAGGTACCCTGTGAATGAATTTTATTTTTCGCGAAGCATCCCGCATTCCCTGAACGAAGCCATCGAGCAGCCATTTTTCACGTTGTTCAGCAGTCATTCCAAACATAGCTTCTCCGAGGGTAATTCCAAGTCCTGTAAGATTGGGATATTCGTCAATTACTGCTCTTACACTTTCACGTGTATAATCCTGGATTATTGAAGCGGTGTCTCCATCGGTAAAATATTCTCCGGTAATGCTATACGTGGCCACTTGATGTGCTTTTGCAAATTCCGGTGAAACAAAAATATTCCAATTAACAAGGTATGTTTCTATACCTCGGTCCTTTGCCATTCTAAATAATGATTTCCAAAATTTTCTCCATTCAGCAAATTCGTCATCGTTCATGGAATTGGCTTCAGGATATTTCTCCAACCGCACGAGATAATTAAAAGGATGAAGATTCCAAAGCGTTAGTTTATTAAACCGGTTTTCTACCATCATATTCAAAAATGACTCCCAGTACAGCGTATCCCGACAAGTTTCGTAGTGTTGCTGAAGTGCCTCGCTTCTGCGATAAGATGCCCAGGGCAGGTTAAACTTAAGAGCCCTGAAATCATATTGCGGTGTTTCATCTTTTTCAGGAATTTGAGTTTTTCCTCTTGAAATACACCTTCTAACATCATTTAACGCATAAACCAATCCTGTAGCTCCGCCTCCGGTTAGGCTTATCGTATTGCCTTCCTGACGAATGTGAAACGCCTCACTTGATCCGAGTAGTGTGTCTGTTTTTCCGGTAATTACCAGATCAGGTTTTGTAGAAGAGATTTCGTACGCTCCAGTTTTTGCTAATTCCTTGAATTTTTCAATGGCCAGTTGAACAGATGTTTCATTCGTGCTTATTTGAAGATCAATTTTTATTTTCTTTGTTGAGCAAGAGCAGAACGTAAAACAAGTAACGATGAGCAGGATTTTAGAAAGAATTTTTAATCTCATGATCTTGGTGTGTATAATAAATTGATGAATTACAGATCGTAACGCTGGCCATTCTTATTTGTCCAGGGCATTGTAGTTCCCGAATAGGAATGCGCTTTGGCATAAGGTGGCAGCGACCAGTCCCAGCCTTCCGGAATATGATGTTTTTCTTTTCATTCACGGTCTTTTACAGTATAAATATTTTATACTTACCATACAATTGTTTTTGCTCCTGGGCAAAAATTGTGCTGCAAATCTGTACAAATAATAATATTAAAAAGTTCTTTTTCATAAATCGTTTTATATTATGTATTTACAAGCTCATAAACTTGTAGGCTTGTTCCATTAGAGAAATTACCATTTATAATTGTACCATTCCACCATTACTAAAAACACTTGATTTGTCAATACAGGAATCGTTCTGCAATACCGATCTTTTGCCATTAATGGTCCAGGAAAGTTCAAAATAATCATCTTTATTCATGTCCATTGCATAAATGCGAACGGGATGGTATCCTTTTGCCAGATTCAATTCATAGGAATTAGAGATAGACTTCTGTTTTGGATTGTGGTCAATCACTACATTGTCGTGGATTTTAATAACCACTTGTCCGTGCGTTTCAAGGTGCAATATAATTTTACTATCATCAGGAACATTAAGAAATCCTTCGGCCTGATAAAGATTATCAGTTTCAAAATGGGGTATCTGATCGGAATTACCAATCGATTGCATTGATTCAAAATTGAATTGCGCAACCCAAGGGCTTGTTCCTTTATGCTTCTTCCATTGTAAACCCGTTT
>JAGLSB010000312.1 GCA_023135955.1 Bacteroidales bacterium
TTTTTTTGAATTATCCATTAGTAGATGGTTATTCTACACCTCCAATATCTGAGAAGGTAAGTATTGTTGTTATCGATCCGGGGCATGGAGGAAAAGATCCTGGTGCTTTGGGATCAAAGATTAAAGAAAAGGATGTTGTTTTGGGAATATCTTTAAAAGTTGGAGAGCTGATTAACAAAAATTTCGATGATGTAGAAGTTATATATACAAGAGATACAGATGTATTTATTCCTTTAGATGAAAGAGCGGCAATAGCTAATAAAAATAAAGCTGATCTATTTATAAGTATTCATGCAAACTCCCTTCCAAAATCCAGAGCATATGGTACTGAAACATTTGTTATGGGTATAAGTAAAGATGCCGGAAATTTTGAAGTTGCCAAAAAGGAAAACTCTGTAATTAATCTGGAAGAAAATTATGAAACCAAATATGAAGGTTTCGATCCAAATAGTATCGATTCATACATTATTTTTTCTGTGATGCAAAAAACCTTTCAGGGACATAGCATTGCTTTTGCGCAAATGGTGGAGGATGAATTTAAGTCAAAGGCAAATCGTCATAGTCGGGGAGTTAAGCAAGATGGATTTTGGGTATTATGGAGGACAACTATGCCTAGTGTATTAATTGAAACAGGCTTTCTCACAGATGGCTCTGAAGAAAATTTTCTTGGAACCGATAATGGGCAGGATATTATTGCGTCTGCTATTTATAGAGCATTTAGACAATATAAAGAATCTATTGAAAAGAATAGTCATTTTATTGATGTAATTGAAGAAGTAAAAGCGAAGGATGTAAATCCCTTTTCTACCCTACAAGCATCAGAATCAGATAATTCTAGTTCTGAGTTATACTTTAAAGTGCAGGTTATTGTTTCCAAAAACAATTTGGACAAAGACAATGAATATTTTAAGGATTACGAAAATGTAGAAGAATTTAAATCAGGTAGTTGGTATAAATATGCTGTGGGCAAAACTAAATCCTATAGAGAAATAATTAATTACTGTTCCAATGTAAAGAAAAGTCATCCTGATGCGTTCGTAATTGCTATAAAGAATAATGAAATTATTAAATTAAAGGATGCACTTGAGGAAATAAACCGTTAACTTTGTGATTCTAATTATTTAAATTAGATTCTTCTTCATGTATTTATACAATATCATGATCGTTTTATCTTAAATATTTTTTTGAATGAAAATTAAAGCAGAGGCCAAAATTGGCATTATTGTATTGGCAACTTTTCTCGTGGTTTATTGGGGAATCAATTACCTGAAAGGTAGGAATATTCTAAAAAAAACAGATGTATTCTATACCGTATTTAATAACGTGCAAGGATTAGATCCTTCTGCAGCTGTAATGCTGAACGGATATAAAGTTGGGCTTATCTCAGGAATTAATTTTAAAAAAGAAAGTCTTACAGATATAATTGTTTCATTTTCAGTCGATCATAAATTTAATATTCCTAAAGGTTCTTTAGTCGAATTATTCAGTGCTGACATGTTAGGTACAAAGGCATTACAGATTCTACCTGCTAATAGTTTAGAATTCCATAATTATGGCGATACACTTAAATCAACTGTAAAGGCTGACATGATTTCATCATTAACCAGTGAGTTTATCCCTCTTAAAGAGTCAGCTGAAAATTTAATCATTAATTTGGATTCTGTAGTCAACTCTTTAGGTTTTATTCTGAATGTTGAGACTAGTATGAATATTCAAAAATCTTTCGCAAACCTGGAAAGTAGCTCCAGGCAACTTAATGAGCAATTAAATGAAGGTGATTTAAAGGATATGCTAAATTCTCTTGCTGAGTTTTCTAATACTCTCAATAATAATAAAGAAAAACTTGATACAGTATTTAATAATATGACTATAATATCTGACTCTATAGCCTCCGCCAATATTAAAGGATTGATTTCTTCAGCTAATAATAGCTTCGCAAATTTGGCTCAAATGCTCGATTCAATAAATTATGGTCAAGGAAGTTTAGGTAAATTTTCTAAGGATGATTCCGTATATAATAATTTAAATGCATCACTTGAGAGTTTGAATTTACTTCTTGAAGATTTAAAAGAGAATCCTGATAGATATGTTCAATTTTCTATTTTTGGAGGAAAAAATAAATCTAAAAAAGACTAGATTTTGATAAAAATATCTGTTATAAGAATAACACCCTTATTATTTGAATTATTTGATTGACTAATAACCTGTTTTTGTTGACGAAATTATTAATCAATGTAAAGAAATTTGAACTCTTACATTAAGAATACAGTCTAAATAATTAACAACCAATTTTTTAAGGATATATTTTCTATATTACTAAAGATCAACTAATTAATATTTTTTATTTTTTTTTTAATATTTAATAGGCTGAAAATAAATGCAATATGGAATTTGTGACAAAGTCAAGTGTAATTATGTTTTTTTTTTAGGTATTTTTTCACAAACTTAGCTATTCGTTAAAAATACCTGGAAATAAAAAATTAACCCTAAAAATTTAGCTTCTTAATGCATAACGAAGTATGGAATAGCTGTCTGAAAGTTATCAAGGATAACGTCCCGTCTATAAGTTTCCGCACCTGGTTTGAGCCAATTGTTCCAATGAAAGTTGAGGACAGTATTCTAACAATACAGGTACCCAGTCCCTTCTTCTATGAATATCTTGAAGAACAGTATATTGATATTTTAAGAAAAGTTCTAAGAAAAGAGTTAGGTAATGACGCTAAACTTGAGTATAGTGTTGTTATGCAGAATAATTCTTTTACAAACAACAAACCATATACGGTTAAGTTCCCAGCCCGAAATAGTAAGGAACTAAAAAATAAACCCGTCATTCTTCCTATAGATCCAGATGAAGTCGGGATAAAAAATCCTTTTGTAATTCCTGGTATTAAGAAGCTTAATATTGACCCAAGGCTTAATCCAACATATTCTTTTAATAATTTTATTGAAGGAGAATGTAATCGACTAGCCCGTTCAGCAAGTTATGCCGTTTCAAATAATCCGGGTGGAACTGCTTTTAATCCTTTGCTTATATATGGTGATTCAGGATTAGGGAAAACTCACCTTGCACAAGCTATAGGAATAGAAGTTAAAGAAAAATTTCCAGAGAAAACTGTTTTATACGTTAATGCAAATAAATTTCAAACTCAGTTTGTAGATTCCATTCGTAATAATAACAAAAACGATTTCCTCCATTTCTATCAAATGATTGATATTCTCATTATTGATGATGTTCATGAATTTGCCGGAAAAGAAAAAACTCAGGACACTTTCTTTCATATCTTTAATCATCTTCATCAGGCAGGAAAGCAATTAATTCTTACTAGCGATAAACCTCCTGTTGAATTAGTAGGAATGGAGCAGCGTTTGTTATCTAGATTTAAATGGGGGCTATCTGCTGACCTTCAGTCACCTGATTATGAAACAAGAGTTGCAATTTTAAAGAAAAAAATATACAATGACGGAATAGACATTCCTGATGAAGTTGTTGAATATATTTCGACCCATATTACAGAAAATATTAGAGAACTGGAAGGTGCTCTTATATCTCTGTTAGCTCAGTCAACCCTGAATAAAAAAGAAATTACTCTTGATTTAACTCGGGAAATGATTGATAAGCTTATAAAAAATACAAAACGTGAAATCTCAATAGATTATATCCAAAAAGTTGTTTGTAGCTATTTTAATATTGGTGTAGAAAATCTTCAGTCTAAAACCAGAAAGCGAGAAATTGTTCAAGCCAGACAAGTAGCTATGTATTTCTCCAAAAGTCTGACAAAATCATCCCTGGCTACAATCGGGACACAAATTGGGGGTAAAGATCATGCAACTGTATTGCATGCATGTAAAACAGTAAATAATCTGATCGATACAGATAAACGATTTAGATTACAAGTAGATGAAATTGAAAAAAAATTAAAAATATGACAAGCAAAGCAGGTTCTTCGGAACCTGCTTTTTTTAAATTAATATAATGGTATTCATTCTTCTTAGTATTCTCTCTGCAACAAGTATTTTTTTTGTTTTCAGATATATAAGTAAACTCAAAATTCCTTCCCTACCCGTTATAGTAATAAATTATTCAATTGCTTCAACTATTGGATTTTTAGTAGGCGGTGAAAAATTAGCATTCAATAAATTTTACAATAGCGATTGGTTTTTACTTGCCTTCATTATCGGCATATTGTTTATTTTGTTATTTTTTTTACTTGGCAAATCAACTCAAGCATCAGGAATGTCTATTACAACTGTTGCAAGTAAAATGTCTGTTGTAATCCCTATTAGTTTTTCTTTACTAAAAGATCCTTCTGATCAACCTGGATTATTAAAATTTGCTGGTATTCTTATCGCCTTGGTTGCCGTATACCTTACAATTTACCAAAGAGATAGTTTGCAAACCAAGCGTGCGAAAATTGGATACCCCATTCTTTTATTTATAGGAATGGGATTCGTCGATTCTCTTGTGAAATATTCTCAATATAAATATGTAAACAATGAGGAATCTGGTTATTTCTCGGCTATGCTATTCCTTATATCATTTCTGACAGGCTTAGTAATCCTTATTTTTAGAAAAAATGAATGGACTGGTTTAAAAGACGCAAGGGTAATAGTTTTAGGAATAGTTTTAGGAATAGTTAATTTTGGTTCTATATACTTCCTGATAAGAGCTTTAAATTTCAAAAATGTAAATGGTATTGGCATAGATAGCTCTATTGTGTTTGGTATAAACAATTCTACAATAGTTTTGCTTTCAGTTTTAGCTGGCATGCTTATTTTTCGTGAAAAATTGAGTGGAATAAATAAAATAGGAATTTCCCTATCTATATTGGCTATAATTATTTTTAGTATTGCATAAAATGACAGATAGTTTCAAAACCATATCTTCTCCATCCGAAGGACTTTTTAAAGATAAGGGTAGTAAATTTTTGGCTTTTGCATATCCTGTTAGTAATGAAGAAGAAATTGGCCAAATCCTAAATTCGATGCGAAAAGAATTCCATGATGCAAGACATCATTGTTATGCATGGATGCTTGGTGAGGAAAAAGAGCATTTTAGAGTAAATGATGATGGAGAGCCATCAAACTCTGCTGGAAAACCTATACTTGGACAAATACAATCAAAAGATCTTAGCAATATTCTTATCGTTGTTGTGAGATATTTCGGGGGAACACTATTAGGGATAGGCGGACTTATGCAGGCTTATAAAACTGCTGCTAAAGAAGCGCTGGAATCTGCAAAGATTATTAAAAAGTATATTCACAAGATATATCTCGTTCAATTTAAATATGAAGAAATGAATTCGGTAATGAAAGTTCTAAAGGATTTGAGACTTGAACATTTCGATCAGGTCTTTGAACTAAACTGTAGTTTAAAAGTTAGAGTAAAAAGAAGTGTACATGAAAAGTTTGAAAAATCATTTGAATTGAACGAGAATATCAAGATCGAATTTATTAGAGAAGAGTGAAAGTTATTGACCTTTTATCAACAAGCATTTATTTTGATTAGAATGATATGTACTTTTACTTTATAAATCATAACAATTAATTTGAATATAATGTAAAAGCTGCCATCTAATCGATATATAAGTCAAAATCAAGTTGTTTCAACGAAAAAGAACTAACACATGAAAAGTAAAAGCCTGGTTTCTATTAGTGATTACACAAAGGAAGAATACCTGAAGATTTTAAATCTTGCTGCTGAATTTGAGGCTAATCCGGTACAGGAAATTCTGAAAGGTTTTGTTGTTGCCACCCTTTTTTTTGAACCCTCTACCCGAACACGGTTAAGTTTTGAAAGTGCTGTAAATCGATTGGGAGGTAGAATTCTCGGATTTTCAGATGCTGGGACTACAAGTTCGACCAAAGGCGAGACTTTGAGAGACACTATTTTAACTGTATCTAATTACGCAGATCTTATAGTAATGAGACATCCTGTTGAAGGTGGGGCACGCTTTGCAAGCGAAATTAGTCCGGTTCCAATAGTTAACGCCGGTGATGGTGCCAATCAACACCCTTCTCAAACACTTCTTGATTTGTATTCAATTCGTAAAACTCAGGGGCGACTTGATAATTTAAACATTTTTATGATTGGTGATTTGAAGTATGGAAGGACTGTACATTCTCTGCTTCAGGCTTTATCTCATTTTAATACAACATTTTATTTTATATCTCCGGATGAGTTAAAGATGCCTGATGAATATAAAATGTTTTTAGATAATCTGGGACTAAAATATTATGAATATAAAGAGTTTACTGACATTGTTGATAAAGCCGATATTATTTACATGACAAGAGTTCAAAAAGAACGATTTTCAGATCCAATTGAATACGAAAAAACAAAAAACGCTTATGTTCTGAGGGCTAATATGTTAGAAAATACAAAACCTAAGATGAAAGTACTTCATCCTCTACCAAGAGTCAATGAAATTCATTTAGACGTGGATGATCATGAATCAGCATATTATTTTGAGCAAGCACAGAATGGTGTTTATACTCGTCAGGCAATTATTTCTTCCATATTAGGAGTTAAGTAAATTATTCAAATCATGAAAGACAAAAAACAATTAGTTGTAAGCGCAATAAAAGACGGAACGGTAATAGACCATATTCCTGCAAATGACTTATTTAAAGTTATTAGTATTCTTGGTTTGGATCATATTGATAATTATATCACCTTCGGAACAAATCTGGAGAGTAAAAAGCTCGGAAAAAAAGCTATTATCAAGATTTCTTATGTATTCTTCAGAAATGAAGACATTAATAAGATCGCTTTGGTGGCTCCTGATGCCAAACTTAATGTTATAAAAGACTATAAAGTAGTTGAAAAGAAAGTTGTTGAAGTTCCTGATGAAATTATAGGAATAGCTAGATGTGTAAATCCAATGTGCATTACTAATAAGGAAAATGTTACTACTAAATTCCAGGTAGTAAATAAGAAAACAGTTTCCTTAGAATGTCATTATTGCGAGAAAATTACCGATAAGGCTAATTTGGTGATTATAAAGGGATAGGTACTGGTTACTGGTTGCTAGTGCAGTAATTAATCATCATAAACTAGAACCGAGGGAGATGAGATCAATAGCTTAAAGGAGTTAAACAACTAACCAGTAACCAGCAACTTGTAGCCTTCTTCCCTCCTATCTAAGCCGATCATACGATTTTACCAAAGCGTCATCACGTTGAATATATTTTAAAGCAAGATAAGTAAATACTGAAGAAATAAATGGAATCACAATCGGCCATAGAAATGCGGTTTGTACTCCTTCCAAGTCATTAAGTGTGAATTTGGTGAAATACCAGATGAGCCCAACAAGACCCAGCATTAGAAAAATATTATACATACATAAACGCATTTGTAAAGTTCTTCTTTTATGTAAAAAGATACTTATGATACCAATTAACATAACTATTACTAGCAAAACAGTAAAGGGCCAGACACTTATTGTGTCGGCCCCTGTTCCTGAAAGAGCATAAATTTTAAAGGCATTCATCTCCATAATCAATTGATCAGTGACAGAAATTCTTGAAACAGGATTTCTAAATAGAACAATCAAAAGTGATGTTGCTGCCAGTAATAAAACACTCTGAATTCTTTGTAACATTAATCTTACTTGTCACCTAAAATAATCGGTAATCCGTCTTTACCTGATCCGATAATTACAACTTTAGAATTTGCAGAATTTGCAAGCTCCATAGTTGCTTCAATACCTCTTTGTTGTAATACCCGTTCGGTCAAGGAAGCATCAATAATTTTATTGTAAGCAGCAATACCCTCTGCTTCAATACGTCTTCTTTCGGCTTCAGATACTTCTCTGTCAAGTCTGAACTGATAAGCTAATGCCTCCTGTTCCTGCTGTAACTTCATTTCAATTGCTTGTTTTAGCTGGATAGGAAGAGTAATAGATCGTATCAGTAGCTCCTGCATAAATATATTTTTATTTTTCAAAACCGCTGAAGTCTCACCTTTAATCTCTGTTTCAACCTGTCCTCTCAAAGTTGAATAGATTTCTTCTGCAGCGTATTTACCCATAATTCTTCTTACTGCAGATCTTACCTCCGGTACAACAATTTTATTTACATAATCTGTACCCACTTCTTCATGTATGTATCCAATTCTATCAAGTATTGGGTTATAGCGTACGAAGACATCAACTTGTAATGTCAGACCATTTTTATCAAGTACGTCGAGTGTTTCTTCACTTCTTTGCTCTCTAACATCATATTTTATTAAATCATTCCAAGGAGCTATGATATGAAAGCCGGCATCAAATAAATCCACTTTATCAAGACCTGAAGTGAATTTACGGAAAATAATAGCTTTTTCTCCAGGCTGGATAACGTAGAACATACTACTGCCAAAGAAAATAAGGACTACAAGGATTGCAGAAGCAAAAATAATTAATGATTGTGATTTTTTATTCATAATTTTTAAATTTTGGTTTAATCGAATTTAATGTTCATAAACTGAAGTATAATCAGTCAAATCAAGTGCAAAAATAGCTTAATTTTGGTGATTATACAATAAAATAGAAGAATGTCAAAAGAATATAAAAGTTCAGAATTAATATTAAACCCGGATGGTAGCATTTACCATCTTCACTTGAAAAAAGAAAATGTTGCAGATAAAATTATCCTTGTTGGTGATCCAGGTAGAGTAAAAACTATTTCAGATTTATTTGATAAAGTAGAGTTTAAAGTTGAAAACAGGGAATTTGTTACTCACACAGGTATTTATAATGGAGAGCGCTTAACTGCAATTTCTACTGGTATAGGGACAGATAATATTGATATTGTACTAAATGAATTAGATGCTATTTTCAATATTGATTTAAAAACTCACCAGAAAATAGAAAATTTAAAATCATTAAAACTTGTAAGAATAGGTACTACAGGAGGATTGCAGGAAGAATTAGTACCTGGGTCTTTTGTGTTGTCAAGATATGCAGCAGGATTTGATGGCCTGATGCATTTTTACAGAAATGGGAATTCTGTTAGCAATGAGTTAATTGAAAAGGCTTTTGTAAAGCATACAAATTGGTCTGGCAAGCGTGCAGTTCCATATTTCGCAAAAGGAGATGACGAACTCTTTAACTTATTAAACGAGGGTGTTCATTCTGGCATTACAATTTCAGCACCTGGATTTTACGGACCTCAAGGCCGACAACTCAGACTCCCTGTAATAGATTCAAGTCTAAATGAAAAAATTTCCAGTTTTAGGTTTGAGTCTTTAAAAATTACAAATTTTGAAATGGAAAGTTCTGCTCTTTTTGGACTTAGCACTTTATTGGGACACCAGGCAGCTACTATATGTGCAGTTGTAGCTAATCGAATTTCAGGGAAGTCTATAACAGACCATAAACCTGTAATTGCCGATTTGTTGAAATTCACTTTGGATCAACTGGTTTCGTAAGTGATTGAGAATGTGTTATATATTCTGGTTACTGGTTACTGGTTGCTTGTTACTAGTTTATTACACCGAGTACCAGAAATGGTAGCAATAAGTTATGAGATCAAGGACAAAATGGAGTTAAACTATTTAAAAAATTTGGAGCCATGACTGATAATGAAATAAATGCTTTAATCGCTCTCTTAGATGATCCTGACAGACAAGTAAATCAACTTGTTTCTGAAAAGATAACTGAAAGAGGTATTGAGGTTATTCCAAGGCTTGAGCAGGCTTGGGAATTATCATTGGATTTGGATTTTCAGCAGAAAGTTGAAGATATGATCCAGTATATTCAGTTTAGCAATCTAAAAGCTGAACTCCGGGCATGGATATCTTCTGAAGAAAATGATTTATTGCATGGAGCATATCTAATTGCAAAATACCAATACCCCGATCTTGAATTTACCGAAATTGAGAAACAAATTGACCTTCTAAAAAAAGATGTATGGCTGGAAATAAATAAGGATTTGACAGCACTTGAGAAAACTAAACTTATAAATCATATTCTGTTTTCTACTCATCACTTCAGTAAGAATTCAACCAATTTTTATTCACCAAGAAATTCATTTATAAATCAAGTGCTCGAAACTAAAAAAGGAAACCCTATCTCTCTTTCTGTAATATATTCTTCTATTGCTCAAAAGCTTGACATGCCAATATTTGGAGTAAATTTACCTCTGAATTATGTACTTGCATATGTTGACCCTTATTATAAAGATGATCCAAATGGAATTTTATTTTATATTAACCCTTATCACAGGGGAACAATTTTGAATAGAAAAGATATTAATCATTTTTTAGAGCGGCAAAAACTTGAAAAAAGGCCTGAATATTTTGTGGCTTGTACAAATGGAGTTACTATTGAAAGAATGTTGCGAAATTTGTTGTTTTCTTATGAGAAATTAGGATATACTGACAAGTTAATAGAAGTAAATCAATTGATAAAAATTGTTCAGAATAAGGACACTTAAATCTTATAATATTCTCTGAACCAATTTACGAAGCTCTTTATTCCAATTGAAACGGGTGTGTTTGGCTTATAATCAAATTCACTGATAAGAGAATCTACATTTGCCCAGGTCTTTTCAACATCCCCGGGTTGAATATCTTTCATATGCATTATAGCCTTTTTACCAGTAGCTTTCTCAATACTTTTAATAAAATCCAATAACTTCACTGGTGAATTATTTCCAATATTGTATAATTTATAGGGTGCAGAAGAAAAAGAAGGGTCAGGATTCTCTGGATTCCACAGGTTGACATTGTATTCAGTCTTTTCGATCATTTTTGAAATTCCTGAAACAATATCATCAACATATGTAAAGTCCCTCTCCATCTTTCCATGATTAAAAACTTCAATTGCTTCACCTTTGAGGATTGCTTTCGTAAATATAAACAAAGCCATATCCGGCCTTCCCCATGGTCCATAAACCGTAAAAAAGCGTAATCCTGTTGTTGGGACTCCGAAAAGGTGACTGTATGTATGTGCCATCAACTCATTAGACTTTTTACTGGCAGCATACAAACTTACTGGATGATCGACGTTATCCTGAACAGAAAATGGCATTTTCTTATTTAATCCATAAACACTGGAACTTGAAGCATATAACAATTGCTGAACTGGATATTTCCTGCACGCTTCAAGAATGTTAAGAAAGCCTGTTATATTCGCATTAATATAAGCTTCAGGATTGGTTAAACTATATCTGACACCAGCCTGAGCAGCAAGGTTTACTACAATTTCCGGTTGGAATTCTGAAAAAACACTATAGACTTTCTCTTTATCTTCCAGAAGTATTTTCCTGAATTGGTAATCAGGAAATTTGGAACTTCTATATGACTCTGATTCTGATAATACATTGTCGATATTAAAGCCTGAAAAGCGCAAGCGATCAAGTTTTAGAATGGGATCGTAATAATCATTTACACTATCGATCCCATATACAGAATGACCATTTTCAGCAAGTAAATTTGCTAAATGAAAGCCGATAAATCCTGCATTACCTGTAATTAGTATCCTCATTTTTAATTATTTGGCATAACTAACTGCCCGGGTTTCCCTGATAACGGTTATTTTTACCTGACCTGGATAGGTCATTTCATCCTGAATTTTCTTCGCTATATCGTAGGATAATGATTCAACATCCTTGTCGCTGACTTTTTCAGCACCAACGATAACCCTGAGTTCACGCCCCGCCTGAATAGCATATGTTTTTAAAACTCCCGGATAGGATAAAGCCATTGATTCCAGTTCCTTCAGCCTCTTAATATATGATTCAACCACTTCCCTTCTGGCTCCTGGGCGGGCACCCGAAATAGCATCGCAAACCTGAACTATCGGAGAAATAATTGATGTCATTTCCACTTCGTCGTGATGCGCGCCAATAGCATTACAAATTTCAGGCTTCTCTTTATATTTCTCAGCAAGCTTCATTCCTAGAATAGCGTGTGGCAATTCTGGTTCATCATCGGGAACTTTTCCAATATCATGCAATAATCCAGCTCTTTTGGCAAGTTTAGCATTCAAACCTAATTCAGTAGCCATTATTGAACAAAGATTAGCAACTTCTCTTGAGTGCTGTAATAAATTCTGTCCGTATGATGAACGATACTTCATTTTTCCAATCATTCTGATAATATCAGGATGCAAACCGTGAACGCCAAAGTCAATAGCAGTTCTTTTTCCAACTTCTACAATTTCTTCTTCAATTTGTTTCTTGGTTTTCTCAACTACCTCCTCAATCCTTGCAGGATGAATTCTACCATCAGAGACGAGCTGATGCAAAGCCAGACGAGCAGTTTCACGACGAACAGGATCAAAGGCTGAAAGTATAATTGCCTCCGGGGTATCATCAACAATGATCTCAACTCCTGTAGATGCTTCCAAAGCACGGATATTTCTTCCTTCACGACCAATTATTCTGCCCTTCAGTTCATCTGAATCGATATTAAAAACAGTGACAGAGTTTTCTATTGCTTGCTCAGTAGCAACTCTCTGAATAGTTTTTATAACTACTTTCTTCGCCTCCTTATTAGCTGTCATTTTAGCCTCTTCCATAATCTCATTTACAAGAGACATGGCCTCATGTTTTGCACTATCTTTCAAAGATTCTATGAGTTCAGATTTTGCTTCAACAGCAGATAAGCCAGAGATAGCCTCAAGCTGCTCTACCTGTTGTTTGTGAGATTTATCTAGCTCTGATTTTCTTTTATCAATTACTCCAAGTTGATGACTGAGATTTTCTCTAATGGAATCCACTTCTGAATTCTTCCGCTGAACCTCTTCGTGTTTTTGTGTAATTGTGTTCTCTCTTTGTTTAATAGTATTTTCTTTCTGAGCTACTGTGGAATTTCGTTCATTGATAGATTTTTCATGTTCAGCTTTAAGCTGAAGGAATCTTTCTTTAGCCTGAAGGATTTTATCTTTCTTAATAATTTCAGCTTCAGATCTTGCTTCCCTTATTATATTCTGACTTTTCTTTTTTAGATTAGTGCGAATAAAGAAACCAGTTATAAGGCCACCTGCTAAAATACCAGCAAGTCCAAAAAGCGCTGCCGATATTCCAATATTTGATATTATCATTAATAAATTTGCCATAATATGTGTAAATTTTAAAACATAAAAAACCCGCAAAGTTTCTTCAAGATTTATTAAAACCCCATATAATATGGTTGGAATCGCCAAACCAGGTCGAGGTTCCGTTGATTGCTAAGCAATACCACAAGGGTTACGGCCTTCTCTAATTGGTTTTGAGCTTTACTCCAATGTTTTAAATGTTGAGTTTCACAAATATTCGAAGAAACAATGCGGGCAAACTCTTATTATAAAGAACGTTATTACTCTTTGTTTAAAAATGATTTCAATTCATCATTTAATTCTTTTAAACTCTCTTCAAAGGGCGACTCGTCAGAATTATTCTCTAATTCAATATTCTGTATTACAAATTGCAAAGCGGCCATGGCGACAAAATCCTGAGTATCTTTGTCTACGTACCTTTGTTTATATTGTAATACTTTTTCATTAATTAGTCTGGCAGCCCTTCTTATCTTTTCTTCATCATCTCTATCAATTTTCAGCGGATAATACCTTTCAGCTATATTTACCTTAATTGACAGTTTATCATCCATTTCACCCTACCGGTTTAAAAGAGCAATACATTTATCAATCTCCCGCACAATCCCATTAACTTTTATTTTGGCATCATGACTCTCTTCAGTTTCACTTGTCAAAACTTTAGCTAATTTCAAATTATTGTATTTCTGCTCTAAATCTTTGTACTCTATTATTTTTTGATCAGATTTCTTTTTAAGTACTTCAAATTCCTTCTTCAGATTAGAACCATTCATTTTTTCTAAATCAAGAGCAGTCATTAACTCTTTTACCCTTCCTCTTAAAGTACCAAATATTTCAGCCTGATCAGCATTCATTCAAACAGATTTACTTATTACAAATATAACATAGCTTTTATGAAATAAAAAAAAAGAAAATCATTTTTCGATGAATAAGCAGAAATTTATAGTTTTACAGCTTATTATCAACATCTAATTTACTTAAAATTTTTATGCTTAGAACTTCTTTACTATTAATAATAGCGCTCATATTCATCAATTCTAGCGCTCAATATACTGAATTTCAATCACCTCTAGACATTCCTTTAACATTAAGTGGTAATTTTGCCGAACTGAGGACGGATCATTTTCATTCGGGATTGGATTTTAAAACAATGGGGGTGACTGGTCTAAAAGTCAGATCTATTGAAGACGCCTATGTTTCAAGAATCAAAATCCAGACGAATGGTTATGGAAAGTCGATTTATCTCAATCACCCCGGGGGATATACATCTGTTTACGGACATCTGTCAGACTATAATGATATTATCTCTGAATATGTCAAGAACTATCAATATAATAATGAAACTCATACTCTGGATTTATATCCTGGTAAGAATGAGATTTTAATAAAGAAAGGTGAAGTTATAGCTTATTCTGGAAATACTGGCAGTTCCAGTGGGCCTCATCTTCATTTTGAAATTCGAAATACTGCAAATCAGCATCCCTTAAATGGTTTGAATTACAAATTTAATGTAGCAGATACGATTAAACCAAAATTCTATAATTTATATGTCTATTCAGTCTCTGGTGATTTAAACAGACAAAGAATAATTAGTCGAAAGCAAATTAATCTTATTAAAAAGGATGAGACTTATATTATTCCCAATAAAAAGGAAATTGAAATAAGCTCAAATACCGGATTTGGACTTGAAGTATTTGATTTTCTTGATAGAGCAAATAATCGTTGTGGAATATACACTTTAGAGCTATTTGTAAACGGACAAGCTTTGTACTCTTTCAAAACTGATGAATTTAGTTTTTCCGAAAGCAAATATATAAATTCCCATATAGATTATGAGCTAAAAATAGATGAGAATAGACAAGTGCATCGCTTATTCAAACTACCCAACAATAGACTGTCAATGGTGAAGCATATTGAAGAACTTGGAATTCTTAAATTTGAAAGTGCTAAAAAATATTTTATCGAGATAAGATCAACTGATGTGGCTGGTAATGAAACAACTCTCAGCTTCAATATTAAGGGAGGCCCACCCTCTACTACAATAATGAAAGAAGAAGAAGCTGCAAAATCATTAATGAGTTGGAACAAGAATAATGAGATTACAAATCATCTTCTCAAACTTAGCATTCCGGCTGGAAGTTTATATCAGGATGCTGAAATTAATTATTTAAGAATATCAGGAAATACTAAATTATGTAAATGGATTCATAAAGTTGGAGATCCATCTATTGCTTTACACCTTGGAGCAACGCTTAAGCTGAATATTTCACATATTGACAGTAGTTTTTTGTCAAAAGCATGTATTGTAAATCTCGATAAAGAAGGTTCCTGGGATTATATAGGTGGAATAGTAGAAGATGATAAATGGATCGAAGCTAAGATTAATAAATTTGGTTCTTTCGTTGTTGATGTTGACACAATTTCTCCTTCAATAGAATCTGTTAAGTCAGATATTTCGCTTAAATTTATTGTCAAAGATAATTTATCGGGTATAGATATTTATAAGGGATTTATTGATAATAAGTGGGTTTTATTTGATTACGATCCAAAAAATGATTTCTTGCAATATGTTTTCGATGCTGATAAGATCAAAAGAAATTCAAATCATGAGTTAGAATTATATGTAACAGATAAGAAAGGGAATACTTCTTTGTATCAAAATTCCTTTTATTGGTAATGAAAATATGTTTAAAGAAGGAATTATTTAATTAATTACGCTCTTCATGAATAATGCCAATAATTATGAATATCAAAAGCACTAATGACAATTAATAAGAATGAATACAGGGTTCTTGGTTGTATGTCAGGCACATCACTTGATGGACTTGATCTTGCTTTATGTAATTTTAGTCTATTTGAAGGCAATTGGAAATTTTCAATTCTTAAAGCCCAAACATTAAAGTATTCTGAAGAATGGTCACGCAAATTATCAGAGGCAACTTTAATTTCAGCAGATGCATTGATTTCTTTAGATCGGGAATATGGTATACATACGGCTGAAATCATTAATACTTTTCTCGAATCGGCCGACTTGAAACCAGAATTTATAGTTTCTCATGGTCATACAGTTTTTCATAATCCGAAAAAAGGCTATAGCTTTCAGCTTGGAAACGGAAATGATATATCAACAATTACTACCCTTCCGGTTATATATGATTTAAGGAACAAAGACATAAGTCTTGGTGGTCAGGGTGCACCCTTAGTGCCGATTGGTGATAAATTATTATTTAAGGACTTTGATGCATGCCTAAACCTGGGAGGATTCTCAAACATTTCATATGAGAAGAATGAGGAAAGGCTCGCTTTTGACCTATGTCCAGTAAATATTATTCTGAATGAAATAGCCAATAACCAAGGACGTGCATACGATCCTGAAGGCTCTATTGGCAGATCAGGTGAAATAGTACCGGAATTATTAAATGATTTGAATTCATTACAATATTACACTCAATCAGGGCCTAAATCGCTTGGTAAAGAATGGCTTGAAAAAGAATTCAAAGCTTGCGTATCAAATTATTCTATTGCAGATACAGATATCCTAAGAACAATTTATGAGCATATTACTTATCAGATATCATCTTTCATTAATAATGAAAATATTAAGGAAGTTTTAGTTACTGGTGGT